>JBLNCH010000271.1:0-4632 GCA_050260485.1 Bacillota bacterium
CGGCTTCGGTCCCAGGTAGTGGAAGCCTTTCGATTCCAGTCGGTGTGCCTCCATGGGATGACTGGCTCCCAGCATGCTCCACATGAGCTGGCGGGTGAGAGCCACCGATACCGGTGCAGTGTTCTGAGCAATATCCAGGGCGATGGACCGGGCGGTGGGGATCACCTCTTCCGGAGCAACTAGATGGTTCACCAAACGGCGTTCGTATGCTTCCGCAGCAGAGAAGATCTTTCCGGTAAGACCCCATTCCAGGGCTTGACTTATGCCCACGATCCTGGGCAAAAAGTAGGATGCGCAGGCATCTATAACAATACCCCGGCGGACAAAGACTATCCCCAGTTTAGCGGTGTTCGAAACAATGCGGATGTCCATGGGCAAAGTCATGGTTAACCCGATACCTACCGCCGGACCATTTATGGCCGCAATAATTGGCTTTTTCAACTTAAAGATGCGCAGAGCCAGGATACCTCCGCCATCCCGATGCTCGTCCGGTGCTTCATCATTGTAGTTGAAAGTGGACTCCCCGCCCCCTAAATCAGAACCGGCGCAGAATGCCCGCCCTGCTCCGGTAACAATAACTGCCCTTATATTGTCATCTGACTCAGCGTAGTTCAGAGCATCAATTATTTCCTCGCGCATAACCTCTGTGTATGCGTTCAATCGTTCGGGGCGGTTAAGGGTAATAGTTAATATCCGTTCCGCATCTTCAACCTTGATCTGTTCGTAATTCAAAACAGGCTCCTCCTTTTCTTCCTTCTGCGGATTATTATATCACTTGTAAAACCTACGCCGTATTAATTGAGTTTAATGAAAACTTATTGTATACTGGGCAAAAAATATCACGCGAAAGACGGTCAAAGCTCTGTTGGTGAAAGCCAGGGGAGCGGGGGCAGAACACCTAAGTCCTGTGGATAAGGTTTTCATGTCCGTGAGAATCGGCTTACTGGGGTGGGTAGCCAATCTTTGTGGCTACCCGCTTTTTTGGTAGTTTCAGCAATATACGTTAATTTGGGGAGTAATCAATATGGAATGGCAGATCTGGTTTGCAGGAGTACTGTTTCTGGTTGTTTATGCATTTATAGTAATGGAAAAAATTCACCGCACAATATTGGCATTGTGCGGAGCATCTCTCCTGGTTATGCTGGGTGTGCTGGCTCAGCATGAGGCTATAGATTTTGTCGACTTTAATACCATTGGTCTGCTTTTCGGCATGATGATTATTGTGGGCATAACCCGCAAGAGCGGGGTTTTTGAGTATGTAGCTGTCAAGGCAGCCCAATCAACCGGTGGCGACCCGTTCAAGATAATGCTCGCCCTTTCCATGGTTACGGCGATCGCATCGGCTCTCCTTGACAATGTTACCACTGTTCTGCTGGTGGTCCCGGTTACCATTTCTATCTGCTCCATACTGGATATTAATCCGGTGCCGTTCTTTGTTGCGGAAATCCTGGCCTCCAATATTGGAGGAACCGCCACCCTGATCGGTGACCCCCCCAATATTATGATCGGGAGTGAAACCGGCCTTGGATTCATGGACTTTGTAAAAAATCTGGGTCCGGTGGTATTGGTAATACTTTTTGTTACTTTCCTCTTACTCGGGGTGATATACAGGAAGAGACTGGAGACCGGTGAGGAGAACAAGGCCAGATTAATGGCCTTGGAGCCAGAAACAGCTATTGAAGACCTACCACTGCTGAAAAAATCACTGGCCGTAATCGCCCTGGTGCTGTTGGGTTTCATTTCCCACCAGTATCTGGGTCTGGAGTCGGCTTCAATAGCCATTGCCGGGGCAGCGTTTCTCATGTTGATTGCTCGTGAGGCTCCGGAAGAGATTTTGCTCTCTGTGGAATGGGATACCCTCTTCTTTTTTGTTGGGCTGTTCATTCTGGTGGGAGGCCTGGAAAAGACGGGGATAATTGAGGGGATGGCCCGCCAGGGGATTATGCTTACCGAAGGCGATGTGACTCTGACCGCAATGCTGGTCCTCTGGTTTTCCGCTGTTGCATCGGCGTTTGTAGACAACATACCGTTTGTTGCAACTTTTATACCTCTGATTCAGGAGATGGGACAGATCGGCAACATGAATATAGGACCTTTATGGTGGGCTCTGTCTCTGGGAGCCTGTTTGGGAGGCAACGGGACCCTTATTGGAGCTTCGGCCAATGTTATCGTATCAGGCATCGCTGCCCGGGAAGGGCATCCCATCACTTTCCTGGGTTATATGAAGATTGCGTTTCCGCTGATGATCGTGTCCATCATAATAGCTATGGGTTGCCTTCTTCTGTTCTTCTTATAGGGAAGCTTATTCCGTCTTTACTCCACGTAGTTTCAATTCCCGGAGTTTACGCAGGGAACATTTTTCGCAGCGGAACTCCGGGTTTGGGTCCCTGGTCCTATCATAGTTCCTGGTTCTTACCAGCCGGAATCCTTTGGCGATATCGCCGCAGTCAGCGCATTTCACTTTTTCCCGGATCTCCCACTGGGGAGCAAGATAGGGAGAGGTAAAGATAAACCGGTCCACCCAGAAAAAGACCAGCCCCCCGACTAAGTTGGCAATTATGGTGGAGACGGTAACATTGAAGTCTTGCATAACGTAAAGGACTCCGGCCAGGATCGGAGTCGACAACTGCCAGCGGAACAGGTAGAGGAGATACTGTCTGACCAGGTCTATGCACCATCCCATCTAACGGTTATTACTATGCATATTCTTTACCAATACGCCGCCGGTCACTTATCCCGGCAGTTTTTAATCCGGGACAGGCTTTTAAATCAATACTGCACAAATCACAATGATGGAGGTCTTATCCTCTGTAAGCAGCCCGGAGGATTGCCAGGACATCTTCACGGTTGAGCTGGCCAAAGGCTCCCAGGGGCCGGCGATTGGCGGTTAGCTGGTCCGTCATTTCTTCGAGACGGCTCTCTTCAACCCCGATTTCCTGCAGACTTCCGGCCAATCCGAGGGAGCGGAAGAACTCGGCGGTCCTGTTAATCCCGGCCGAGGCGACGGCAAAGTCATCATCCCCTTCAATATCCCAAACCCTTCGGGCATATTCCGCCAGCCTGGGTACGGTCCTTTCATTCAATATATGGCGCATCCAGTGAGGAGTAAGAATAGCGAGCCCGAGGCCATGGGTAACGTCATACAGGGCACTTATGACATGCTCAATATCGTGGACCCCCCAATCGGTATGCCGGCCAGTGCTGAGCAACCCGTTCAGAGCCAGGGTGCCGGTCCACATCAGATTGGCCCTGGCCTCGTAATTATCCGGCTCGGCAATTGCAATGGGTCCGTAATGAATGCAGGTCTTGAGCATGGCTTCCGCCATCCGGTCCTGTATAAAGCCTCCCGGGGTAGGACTGAAATACTGTTCAAATATGTGGCTGATTATGTCGGCGGTTCCGGCGGCGGTCTGAAATGCTGGTACCGAAAACGTTAGGGTGGGATCGAGTATCGAAAAACGGGGATAGAGGTGCGTACTGCCGGTTCCCAGCTTTTGCCCCGTATCCTCGTTGCTGATTACCGCGTTGACGTTCATCTCCGATCCGGTAGCCGCCAGGGTGAGCACTGTCCCAATTGGTAGAGCTCCGGTAATGCGAGCCTTGTGAATAAAGAAATCCCAGGGATCACCCTCATACCTGACACCGGCGGCGATGATCTTGGCACAGTCGATGACACTACCACCGCCTACTGCCAGGACCAGTTCCACCTGGTTTTCCCGGCACAGTTTGACCCCCTCGCGGACGCTGGTAATACGGGGATTGGGCTGGACACCGGAGAGCTCTACATATGATATCCCGCTGGCAGTCAGGACCTGTATGACCTGGTCGTATAGGCCGATTTGCTTGATACTGCCCGTGCCATAGACCAGGAGCACCCGGCTGCCATATTTCAGTACCTCTTTTCCCAGTTCTCCGATCCGGTCGCGCCCGAAAAGTATACGGGTGGGCACCTGAAAATTGAAGTTTAACACCTTTGTCCCTCCTATTCGCGGGCTTCTCTGTCTTGATTGACTCTGAGCCCGATATTAAGTTTACCTGTAATCCCTGATGTTATATGGTATCCCATATTACGTCAAAATCATTCGACGAAGCATCAGTTCATTCCTTCCGAATAATTGAGCACCCATTCCTGTTCTTTGCCGAAAGCTGCTTGCTTAATGGGGAAAGAGCCTTGACTATACGAAGTACAACGGTATACAATAACCAATAGTGAACTAAGTATAGCAATATGCTTGAAAGGAGGGGGAAGAATGGATCTTAACCAGGCCGCTGGCGGTAGCAGGGTTGAACGCAAGAAAGAAGAGACCAGACAGAAGATCATCGCGGCAGCCATGGACCTGTTTAAGAAGCAGGGGGTGGATGCGACTACCATGGAGCAGATTGCAGCCGAGGCCGATGTCGCTAAAGGAACCCTGTACAATCACTTTCCGGCCAAGGAAGCTATTATAAGCGCATACATGCAGCGCTCATTTCGGGAAAAGAAATCTACCAGGATTGAGCACTTTCGTAAGATGCCGGATACCCGGTCGCGCATGATATTGCTTATTGAGGAGTTAGTCGACGGGGTCCTGGAGTACCGGGACATCTTTGAGAAGTATCTGGTTTACCGGATGCAGACCATGGTCAGTGTCC
>JBLNCH010000272.1:0-4861 GCA_050260485.1 Bacillota bacterium
ACATTCAATTGCTCTTTATTCTCCACCAGATCCAGCCGAACCTCTAGTTCATTCTCGCCGGTTGGAACCTTTAAATCCTCGAAGATCTGATAGATGGAGTTTAGTTCCTTAGAAAAGATTACACCAGCGGATTTAACAAACTCAAGATCGCCGAATCTTAAAAATATCCCTCTGTCCCGGGTCCACAACTGCAGTTCATACAGCCGGATTGACACATCAGGTGGCGCTGAGTGAAACAGGTGGCTTTCCCGGGCCAGTTCCCTCACGACGGAATCCACGTATTCCATGGCCCTTTCCGGCATCTTCAGCTCCAAATAGCCTTTGATAACCTGCATATGATTCGCATAATCATGCCGCTGGCGACTGAGCAATCCTACCACTTTTCCGCTATCCATATTCACCTCCAGTAAAAACAACCCCTGGGCTTTATCCAGGGGTCAGCTGTTCCTGCGTTTTATCTACACGCTGTTAGGGTATCCTCTTATTTTGCATCTGTGCTTTACATGGTAAGGTCAGCCACGGGATAAACGCTGACCTGCTTCTTATTCTTGTCCTTGCGTTCAAATTTGACCAGGCCATCAATAGTAGCAAAAATGGTATCATCGCCTCCCAGACCGACATTGTTGCCCGGGTGAACCTTGGTACCTCTCTGCCTGACTATGATATTTCCCGCAGTAACCATCTGCCCGTCGAACTTCTTAACTCCCAGGCGTTTGGATTCACTGTCCCGACCGTTTCGAGAACTCCCAACACCCTTCTTGTGAGCAAAGAGTTGTAAATCTATATGAAACATGCTTAACACCTCCTGATTCTTATTTGGATAAAATCTTTATATTGTGACTCGATTTCTCTCAGTCCTATTTCCATGGTACCCAGTATGGACTGGGCCTTCAGCCTGTCGTCATCGCCTAAATCCTGTTCCAGCTTGCAGGTCAGTAGCCCGCCTTCTTTCTTATATACCGGTTTCTTCTCCAGGTAATGCAGCAACCCCATAAGGGCCGTCTGAGTTATGGCGGAGATACCGGCGCAGATTATGTCCTGTCCTTTATCTGCATAACCGGTATGCCCTTCCACCCGGAAGGACTTTACCATATTACGGTCATCCTTGTACAGCTCAACCCTGACCATGATTAAAACATTATCTTTTCAATGCGAACACTGGTAAAAGGCTGGCGATGACCTTGCTTCTTACGGTAATTCTTTTTGGGCTTGTACTTAAAGACTACGATCTTTTTGGCTTTGCCCTGGCCCAGAACCTTGCCTTGAACCCTGGCCCCTTCCACATACGGGGTACCTATCTTGAGCCCATCATCGGTCTTAACGGCCAGAACCTGATCAAATTCCACGGTTTCACCGGTATCTGCGGCCAGCTTCTCCAGCTTCAGGACTTCTCCTTCCTGAACCCGGTACTGTTTGCCGCCGGTCTTAATAACAGCGTACAATAAACTACACCTCCACATTTTAGAGACTCGCTGATCCCAGGTGGGCGAACCGCCGCTTTCATACCCGGACCATGCGGTTGCAAAAATGTGCAACCGACAACAAAAGGGTAACATGCCGCACCCCCGCAAGTCAAGCAGGTACGGGAATACTTGTTGATTAGCGGTCAGATAACAGCATAACTCGCAGGACGGTGCCTGGGGTTTAATTCCGCGTTCGTTATCAGTAATATTGGATAATTAATGCCAAGAGCAGGAAGGATATCTCGGTTATCTCATTGATAAAGCCATAAGTGTCTCCGGTCATTCCACCCAGCCTTTTCGCCAGCCACCAGGCAACACCCATCGATATCAGCCAGGTGGCTACAGCCAGGAAAGCCCCTTTCAGGCCCAGCACCAGGACTGCTATGACCAGGGCCAGAATCGAGGCGAACATAATCCGGGTGACACCCACTCGACCGGCAAAAGGAGAACCTGTCCCTTCACCCCGGCGGGCATAAGGGTATCTCATCGACAGCACCATGGCCGCACGAGCGATAACCGGGGTTAGCAGCAGTACTGGATAGAGGTATGCGGTGACCAGGGAATTGATGGCAGCAGTCTTAATTCCCAGGTCTAATACACAGGCTATGACACCCATGGCTCCTGCCCGGCTGTCCTTCATTATAACCAGGGCCGTCTCCCGGGTACGGCCGCTGAACACCCCATCGGCCGTATCCATAAGCCCGTCCAGGTGCAGCCCCCCGGTCAGAAACAGTACTATAGCCACCACTACCCAGGCGGGCAATGGCCCAGGCAAAACCAGTAAGGCCAGATAATAAGTAATTGCCATTAAACCGCCTATCAGCAGAGCAACCACGGGAAACATGGTGGCCGCGAGGGTCATCTCCCCCGGGTAGATCTCGCCTTTAATCCTCACTGGAATCCGGGTTAAGAGTTGTAAGGCCAACAGAAAGCTGCGCAAACCGGTACCTCCGTTTCTGTATTATCAAGGGGACGGCAGAGTATGTGAAAACTAATTGTTGCGTATTTTTCTGCATGCTGAGCATATTCGCCGTCTTGCGGCTCGCTCCAATGTTCCTCGCCTACATCCCTGCAACTCGTTTTTCTTTGGGCGGGACAGCCGGCATATGCGGCATCCATGCCGCGATGCCGGTATTTCGCGATCCGTGGCGAAATAGTCCCGCCCTGGACTCAGAAAAACTTCGTTGGGGGATGTAACGACTCGTCACCACGTTGCTCACTCGCAAACCGGTGAATATGTGATTCTGCATATCGGCGAATCTTCACGCACCTATTTCTCAGTTTTCACACGGTCTAAAGGCTCTTTTAACAGCATACTCCCTTGTGTTTTTTGCACTCCACCTTACTGTGAGACAGGAGGCTCCCCGTATGCAGCAGCCAATTTCTTAATGTCAACTGCAAACCCGGAACAGACCAGATAGACTTCAGCCGCATGACGAGCCAAGATCTGGTTGCTCCAGCCCGCTAAATCACGGTAGATCCTGGTCAGGTGATTATCAGGAACGATCCCGAGGCCCACCTCGTTAGTCACGACAATCACCGGACAAGGAGCTGCATCAGCCGCCACGGCCAGGTTCTCCACCACCGGCAGAATTTTATCGTGATAAACACGATCATCCATACCTTCCCGGTACTCCCGCAGCAACAGGTTGCTGATCCACAGGGTCAGGCAGTCGATTAGGATCACCCCCGTGCCAGGTACCAAGGTACTTACCGCTTCCACCAGGTTGAATTCTTCTTCTACCGTTATCCAGTGGGAAGGACGTCGCTGCCGGTGCACCTGTACCCTCTGCCTCATCTCCTCATCCCGGGGTATACAGGTAGCAATGTACTTAACTGGATCCCCTTTGCCCAAATCGGCGGCCATCTTCTCCGCCCAGCGGCTCTTTCCGCTGCGGGCACCCCCGGTAACCAGTATCAATCTCCCTGCCATCCCCTCACCTCCGTCTTTCCGATACCCGCCAAAACCTGCAGGACTTCTTCAGAATCCCGTACCACCGCCAGCGAAGACTTAACCAGCTCATTATACAATCTGGTTGCCATCCCTTGCGTAAAGTCCCGGTTTTCGATCAAGTCCTGTTCCACCACTATAACCGGGACCCCGTAATCAACCGCCTTCAACAGGGTCTTCAGATTGGGAAGGTTGGCCGGTCCGAACGGTATACTGGCAAGTATTACCGCATCCGAATGACGCATCATCTCCAGGTTTTTATGGCAGCTCTCCGGCTCCACAGGGGCAAAAGGAGGCGCATCCACCATTGCTAGCCCCAAATCCCGGGCTGTCTGCCAATCGCTGTCCCCCTGATTCAGCACCCCGGTGCTAACCTGATGACCATGCCGGGTTAACCCCATCAGGATATCGCTACCCATTCCTCCCCCGGCAACAGCATGTACCTGCAACGGCTCACCAGAGGCGGAGGGTAACCGGGAGAGCATTAACACCTGGGGGCACCTGTAAACCGGATGGCGCTTGATTATAACGGGATGACCGTAGACAGCTCCGATGTTGTCCAGGGTAAGTACCTCCTCGGCCTTGCCCCAGGCAAATACCCGGTTCCGGTGCACCAGCATCAGCCGGTCACAGTACTGGGCGGCCAGATTAAGGTCGTGTATGGCCATGACTATAGCCGTACGGTTCAGGTAGTTAAGCTGTTTGATAAGGTCGAGTATCTCGACCTGGTGATTGATATCCAGGGAAGAGGTGGGCTCATCCAGCAGGAGCAGTTCCGGCTCCTGAGCCAGAGCCCTGGCGATCAGAACCCTCTGTCGTTCCCCTCCGCTGAGGTTGCTGACCGGACGATGGGCCAGGTGCGAAACCCCGGTAACCTCCATAGCCCAATTTACCTGTTCCCAATCGCGGGAAGACGGTGACCCCATCCTTGGGATATAAGGATGGCGTCCCATCATCACTACCTCGGCAACCGAGAAGGCAAAATCAATCTGTTCCTCCTGGCTCACCACCGCTATCCGGCGGGACCTGTTCAGGGGCTTCATTTTATGAACATCTCGTTCATCCAATACTACTTGACCGGTATGAGGCTTAATCAACCCGCACAGGGTTTTGATAAGGGTGGTCTTGCCTGACGCATTGGGACCGATTATTCCAACCAAGGACCCTTGCTCAATCTCAAAGTTCAAGTTCTCTAAAACCGGATGGGTATACCCGCAAGCCAGGTCCCGGACAAGCAGGAATTCTGGCATTGATTAATCACTCCCCGTCCTGAATATTGGACCCCGATGGCGTCTTAATAACATGATAAAAAACGGGGCTCCGAATAATGCGGTGACCACCCCGAGGGGCAATTCTACCGGTGCCAGAATTGTTCTGGCTAGGATGTCGGCGGTTATCAGCAGGATAGCCCCTGCCAGGATAGAAACCGGCACCAGTATTCGGTGGT
>JBLNCH010000273.1:0-2582 GCA_050260485.1 Bacillota bacterium
CAGATAGCAAACACATTTAATCTCTTCACCATGACAATACAATAGAATACAGGCCTCGGGGAGCTGAGAAATCGGCTGAGAAAGAAGTACGGTTCTGACCCGTAACCTGATCTGGATAATACCAGCGTAGGGATGTGCCAACCACGAAATGTTTTCGCGAATAACGGTTATCCTTCGGGTATACCGTTTTTTTGCTTAATGAGGAGTTGTGAGCAAGTGAAGTGTAATGTAAGCCTTCAGGTTATTCCCAATGTCGCCGAAGACCGGCTGTATCCTGTAGTTGACAAGGTCATCGATCTGATCCGGGAATCGGGGGTCAGATATGAGGTAGGTCCGATGGAAACCACCATGGAAGGAGAACTGACTCACCTTTTAGCCATAGTTGAGAAAGCCCAGGGGATCTGCCTGGCGGAAGGGGCGACCCGTATTGTATCGGTGGTCAAGATTGATTACAAGGCGGACGGGGTAACTATCGATGAAAAGATCAGCCAGTACCGCTAACTTACTGGTTCCAATGGCCTTTATCGCCTTGGTCCTGGTAATCTGGGAATGGCTGGTTAGATGGCGGGAGGTCCCGGAGTACATTCTTCCCGGTCCCTGGCAGATTACCCGGACCCTGGCCGATATAAGTCTCCTGATGGCGGGCCATGCCAGGGCCACCATGATGGAGAGTTTGGGAGGTTTTGCTCTGGCCATTTTCCTGGCTCTGGTCATCGCCTTTGTTATGAATGAGGTCCCCCTGGTAAGACAGGCCCTGTATCCAATTATCATCACCTCTCAGACGGTGCCGATAGTCTCGGTGGCGCCACTATTTATAATCTGGTTCGGCTATGGGGTTTTGCCCAAGATTATCGTGGTAGTGCTGGTTTGCTTCTTTCCGGTCGTTATCAGTCTCTTAAACGGGCTCGCCTCGGTGGATCCCGACTACCTGCAGCTATTCAGATCCATGCAGGCCGGCCGCTGGGATACGTTTCGCATGGTGACCTTTCCCCTGGCTCTGCCATCTTTCTTTGCCGGGCTTAAGATTTCAGCGGCCTACAGCGTAATGGGCGCGGTTATAGGTGAATGGCTGGGGGCCAAGGAAGGCCTGGGATATTACATGACCCTGGCCCAGCACTCTTTCCAGGTGGATCGGGTTTTTGCGGCCATCGTGGTAGTCACCCTGTTCAGCATGACATTGTTCACGGCGGTGGGCATAGTGGAGAGGCTGGTGATCCCCTGGATGCATCAAGGGGACAGTCCCCTTGATGCAAAATGAATCATGGGGACTGTCCCCTTGATGCACATGATTCATTCAAGTCGACATTAAGGAGGGTACCTGGTGAAGAGATTAACGGTAATTTTTGTTCTGCTTATGGCCCTGAGCCTCTGCATTGGCTGTGGTACTCATGGCCCAACCAATAAGGATGAACTGGAGAAGGTCACGATTCTGCTTGATTGGACCCCCAATACCAATCATACCGGAGTCTATGTGGCTGATAAGCTAGGTTACTATGAGGAAGAAGGGCTCGAGGTGGAAATAGTACAGCCCAGTGCCGGGGGAGCTTTACAGCTGGTGGCTGCCGGGCAGGGGGATTTTGGGTTCAGCTACCAGGAGGAGATGACCATTGCCAGAACCCAGGGCCTGCCAGTCAAAGCGCTGGCCGCGGTTATCCAGCATAACACCTCGGGATTTGCCGCCCCCACGAAAAAAGGCATCAAGACCCCGCGTGATTTTGAGGGCAAGAAGTACGGCGGCTGGGGCTCACCAGCGGAGGAAGCGATGCTCAAAGCCCTCATGAACCAGGCCGGGGCTGACTTCAGCAAGGTGGAAATAGTCAACATTGGTGCTGCGGATTTCTTCAGCAGTGTCGAGCGGGATGTTGACTTTGCCTGGATCTTCTGGGGATGGACCGGAATCGAGTCCGAGCTTAAAAGGATACCCCTGGATTTCATCCGTCTCAGGGATTACAGTCCGGCCCTCGATTTCTACTCCCCGATATTGGCGGCCAGTGAAAGCACGATAGCGGAAGACCCCGATAAGGTATCGCGATTCATGCGAGCTACCGCCAGGGGCTACGAATACTGCATCACTCACCCGCGGGAAGCAGCGGAGATCCTGATCAGCGCCGTTCCTGAATTAAGCCGGGATCTGGTAATCGCCAGCCAGGAATACCTGGCCGCCGAATACCAGGGAGATGCACCCCGGTGGGGATTGATGGCGGAATCCAGATGGCGGGATTATGCTGACTGGATGTATTCCCAGGGACTGATCGAAAAACCGCTCGAAAGCAACAAGGCATTCACCAATGATTTCCTGTTGGAGAGCAGGTAATGTCACAGGTAATCGTCAGAGGCATCAGCAAAACCCTGGGCAGCCTGTTAACCCTGAAGGAGATTGACCTGGAAGTGCAGGACCGGACCATGGTCGGGATCCTGGGTCCCAGCGGGTGTGGGAAGAGCACCCTGCTGAACATCATTTCCGGGTTGATCCACCCTGATACCGGCCGGGTCTATATTGATGGGCAGGACGTCACCGGGACAACTGGCAGGGTGAGTTACATGCAGCAGAAGGATCTCCTGCTCCCCTCGCGGACCCTCCT
>JBLNCH010000274.1:0-5779 GCA_050260485.1 Bacillota bacterium
CTCCTACCTGTGGATCCCACCCGGGCGATTATCTGCCCCCTGGATACCTCCTGGCCAACACTAACCAGTATACTGGAACAATGTGCATAGCGGGTCTTTAGTCCATTCCCATGATCTATGGTAACAATGAGTCCGTAAGTACCGTGACGCCCAGCAGAAACCACGACCCCGCCACCGGCGGCTCGAATAGACTCCCCGGTGCTGCCATCTATGTCGATTCCAGTATGACCACGCCGTGAACCATAGCCTGATGTAATTTTACCTGATAAAGGCCAGCTCAATCCTCCAATATGCGACCCGCCACGAGATGCGGACATGGTGTAACTGCTCCGGGTTCCGGTAACCACTATCCTGTCAACCGGTTCGCGGGTTATCACTTCGGCTAAGACCTTGTTCTCGATAACACGGCCGTTCTTCTTGGTAAGAACGTAGGTGATCTGCTTTTCCCCATTCTCGCCCTTTTGCTTAACCTGTGTTGAGGAAATTGATTGGTTGGTAGTCACTCGAGTTGTATAGGGAATGACCTCTGTCTTCTTGCCCTCAATAACTGATTCAACACTTACCAGGGGATTGCTGCAGCTTATCAGCAGTTTTTGATTGAGCTTCAGATCTTCCGTCTTTAGGTTATTCAATGCCATGATATTGGCGACCCGAGTGTCATGATTCCGTGCAATCATCCACAACGAATCGCCCTCCTTAACTGTATACTCAATAGGAGCTGTGTCACCCGTTTCCAGCATGACTAAGGCGTCTGCAGCACTCATAACCTCACGGGCAGGGAATATCCCTTCCTCAATTTCAACCTTCTCGGCAAAAGTCGCTTTTACAATCTTTTCATTCTCAGCACAATTACTCAGGCGAACCTTCAGGTCCGACAGTACCTGGTTAGCCGTAGCTGCATTGGCCACACAGACTGTTGGCTTGCCATTAACCCTGATAAGGGCCGCAGAGGTTTGCAACAGGAGGGATTCCTCGATCGCTTTTGTTAACTCTGATTGACTGGCAATCTGGTCTTTGGTCACCAGGATCATACGATATTTTGGTTGGTGGGCAAGAGTTACCTTGTTCCCGATTCTTTTTTCTTCGCGAGCTATTGCCTTGTCAATCTCGGCTTCAACCTGTGATTTATCTTTAGCAATAAATAATTGCTTCTTATTAATCTCTACTGCAACTGCTCTGGTCTTTTGTTCAGATATTATATCGTACGCCAAATATGTAAATATGCAAACCAGCCCAGCAACAATAAGGGCGATAACTTTTTTTTGCTTCAAGATAACCTCCATAAAATACCCTTTCTATAAAATATCCTTTTCCCCCGTGATTTGAGAATAGAAAAATAATTCTTCGGTAAATGAGTTGATTCCTGCCTAGAAAACAAAATAAATTAAAACTATCCCCGCCAGAGCCGCTGAAACCGTGGCTGCAGCTACATTCCACCGTTTGGAATAAAACAGAAAGAACGCAAACAAGCCAGTTATCATGGTAGGTCCGTCAATTACTGCACTGTGCATCATCTTTAGCCCCGTTGCCAGAATAATACCGATAACCGCTGCTGCTATCCCTTTCAAAACCCCCTGTAAAGCAGGGCTTTTCAGATGTGGTCTAATGTACCTGTCCGCCAAATAGGCAGTCAATAGAGCCGGAGTGACTACTCCCAGAACCGCTACCACCCCATACCCTATTTGCCCCATATTCAATCCAACCAGGGTAGCAGTGTTGGCAGCAAAGGTTCCGGGAACCGTTTGCGCAACCGCGATGATATTAAACATCTCATCATGAGATAACCATTGATAACGGTCCACAATTTCCATAAAAAAGAGAGGGATCATCATATATCCGCCACCAAACCCGAGTAAACCGATCTTGAGAAATATAAAGTACAGCTTGAGATAGAGCATTATTCTACCTCCGGTGGCGAAAGAAATAGGTACCCCAAAATGCCGGCACCCAAAAGTATAATGAGCGGGCTGACCTGCAGCTGGTAAAAGGACACCATTGAGATTAGCCCTACCAACAATGCTCGATGCCCCCGCCAGGAACGGTTGGCAAGATTGACTGCCATACCCAGAATAATTCCTACCACAGCTGCTTTCAGGGCTTTGGTCCCAATACCTAACCACGAGGTCTCAGCTACGAACGACAGCAGGTAAAACAGTACGCTGGCACATATGAAACTTGGAATAGTTACCCCCAGAACGCCGGCAACCGCCCCTTTCCAGCCCCCCATACGATACCCGATAATCGCTGCAGCATTAATACCCATAGCACCGGGGAAGCTTTGTGCAGTTGCCGTTATCTGTAGGAATTCATCACTGTCAACCTTCAGTTCGTTACGGGCAATCTCCTCCAGATAGGGAAGCATGCTGATTCCTCCACCCAGGGCAAGGAACCCAGCTTTCACAAATGGCCAATAGGCTTTAATACTCTCAACCCTCCATTCTTCTGGCTGCCATATAAAATGAACATTCCAGACGTTTCTTGTGCATCAGGCATGCCAGCCGGTAGGGAACAGACAGGTCCCCATTCTGAAAATAGGCCAGGGCATGACAGCCGCCTCCACAGTAAAACCTGGCCCAGCAGTAACGACATTCCTTATTGGCAATTGTATTACCCGCAAATCTCTGGCGTACAGAATTATCAAGCTCTCTTTCCCTGACATTACCCATCTTGAACTCCGGTATCCCGATGAATTGATGACAGGGAAAGATATCCCCTTCCGGGGTCACAGCCAGGTACTCGATCCCCGCCCCGCATCCGGTGGTTCGTTTAGCCAGACAGGGCCCCCGGGTAAGATCAAGGTTGAAATGAAAGAAATTAATGGGCTTGGCTTGCTGCTCATGCTCAAGAATTATATCCGCCAAGGCCTCATACTGTGCTGCTATCTGCGGAAGGTGTTCCTCAGTCAAAGCGATACCTGGCTTACCGCCGGTTACCGGTTCCAATGAAATGTTTTCAAAACCCAGGTTTACCAGGTGTAAAAAATCTTCAGTGAAATCCAGGTTCTGGGCAGTAAAAGTTCCTCTTATATAATAACTGGCCGGCTGTAGAGCCACCATGTCCTGAATCTGCGGGGTAATCTTCTGGTAGGTCCCTTCTCCGTTAGGAAGGATTCGCATTCGATCATTAACCTGCGGACGACCGTCCAGGCTCAGGATAACCGCAATTCCCTCGGACACCAAGTAATTTCGCACCTGTTCGTCAAGTCCCAGAGCATTGGTGGTAAGGGTGTAGTTTATCTGTTTCCCCGCCTGTTCGGCCTTATCCCGCCCAAAATCGACAGTTGCTTTGACAACCTGCATATTTAATAACGGCTCGCCGCCAAAGAAATCCAGTTCCAGATTCCTTCTCGGGCCACTGCTGCTGATCAGGAATTCCACCGCCTGCCGCGCGACCTCCAGAGTCATTATGTCCTGAGCTTGGCCGAAGCTTCCCTGCTGGGCAAAGCAGTATCTGCAACGCATATTGCAGAGGTGAGCCACGTTTAGGCAGATGGATTTCGGATAGAAGCTGCCATAATTAAGGTCAAGCTCGGCTTCCTCAGTAAACAGGCTTTTGGCTTGGTAAGCCTCCTCAATCTCATTCCTGATTTCTTTTACGGATTCAGGTGGGTAACTGGCTTCGAGCCGCCTCTGCGCCTGATCCCAGTCGCCTCGGGTACGGACGAGTTCCTGAATATATTCAAAGGCCTGGTTATCCAGGACATGAACAGCTCCTGAGTTGACGTCCAACAAAATATTACGAGCTTTTATCCGAAACAGGTGAATATTGGCTGAAAAGTTATAATTCTGCAGGTTGATCACGAACAGACCTCCATAAGCATTAAAACCCTACCAAGCTGTGGGTAGGGTTCATCTATTTAATATTAGGTTACCATCTTAGAGTGATACAAAAAACACACTAATTCAGACTTTCCAGAGAGTACCCCTGGTAAAGCCGCTTGCTTTATATAAGAGTCTGAAAACAGCAGAGCCGGAAACAGCTATTTTCTGCAGACCTGATTGCCAACGGTGCATGAGGTCTTGCAGGCCGATTGACATGATGCCTGACACTCTCTGCAATTAGTGTCTTGGCCGCTTTTCAGGTTGGGATCAACAACAGTCTTGAGGTGTTTGCCCACTGCTTTATCCTCCTTGGATAAGGTACAGAACACAATCAATAAAAATAATGGAGCGGGAAAAGGGATTCGAACCCTCGACCCTCGGTTTGGGAAGCCGATGCTCTACCACTGAGCTACTCCCGCATGTGTATGGTGCCTCAGGGCGGACTCGAACCGCCGACACGCGGATTTTCAGTCCGCTGCTCTACCAGCTGAGCTACCGAGGCAGGCCTCTGCCAACCATCTCATAATGGTGGGCGATGAGGGATTCGAACCCCCGACCTCTTGCATGTGAGGCAAGCGCTCTAACCTGCTGAGCTAATCGCCCGCTGGCGAAAAATATCATACTAGATCATAACTGCTTTGTCAATGTCACAAAGGCGCAAATACATCTCTGGTTACCATGGTTTGGGATCTGCCCGGGCCTACAGCTAACAGGGAATGATTTACTCCGCTTAATTCTACCATCTTTTTGACGTATTCCCGGGCCGCTGCCGGAAGATCCTCAAAACACCGGATACCGGCAATATCCTGCTGCCAACCATCCATTTCAATATATACCGGCTCACAATCCTGCAGTACCTCCAAGCTCTCCGGGAACTCCCGCAGGATTTGACCCCGGTACCGGTAAGCCACACAGATTTTTATTTTCGCAAAACCATCCAATACATCCAGTTTGGTGATTGCCAGGTCGGTAAGGCCATTGATTCTCGCCGCATACCGCAGGATAACCGCATCCAGCCACCCACATCGCCGGGGCCTTCCGGTCGTGGTACCGTATTCATCACCTCGCTGCCGAATAAGCTCCCCGGTCTCATCAAACAGTTCGGTAGGAAACGGCCCTTCTCCCACTCTGGTGGTATAGGCCTTGACCACGCCCACTACCCGTTTAATCCTGGTTGGACCAACACCAGCTCCCACACAGGCACCCCCGGAAACCGGGTGCGAAGAGGTCACATAAGGGTAAGTCCCGTGGTCAATATCCAGCAGTGTCCCCTGCGCTCCTTCAAATAACACCTTTTTACCTTCGTCGATAGCCTGGTTGACTAACAACGAGGTGTCTGTAACCATCGGCCGCAAACGTTCTGCATAATACCGAAATTCATCCAGGAGTTCTTCAAATGAGAAAGTGGGGCTTCCATATATCTTATCCAGAATACGGTTTTTTTCCTCAACAATCACTTTGAGTTTTTGGGGAAACAAGTCTTTATCGAGGAGGTCGACAACCCGGAACCCGGTTCTGCTTATTTTATCAGTATACAGCGGGCCAATTCCTCGCTTGGTGGTGCCAATTTTACGATGGCCATTTTCCTGGAGGGAATCCAATTTCTTATGATACGGCATAACAACATGTGCCCGACTGCTTATTTTTAGGTTGCTTACGTCGATTCCCTTGTCGCGCAAATTGTCTATCTCTTGTAATAATATCACCGGATCCAGTGCGACACCGTTGCCAATCACTGATACTTTATCTGGATACAGAATCCCCGACGGAATGAGGTGAAGTTGAAACTTCTCCTCCCCGACTACAACTGTATGCCCGGCATTACTGCCTCCCTGGTACCTTACAACGTAGTCGGCTTTTTCCGCCAGGAAATCAGTAATCTTGCCTTTACCTTCATCACCCCATTGAGCTCCCACCAAAACAACCGTGGACATAGACCCACCTCCTGTGGACGGCCT
>JBLNCH010000275.1:0-3673 GCA_050260485.1 Bacillota bacterium
CGCGCAGGGCAGCTGCAAGGGCGGCACCAACGTAACTATCAATGGCACCAGTTTTGCCGACAGGGTTGAGGTATACTTTGGCGGCCAGATGGCCACGATACTCGAGAAATCCTCAACCGTACTGGTGGTGCGAACCCCCGCCATAACCCTGCTGCCAGATGAGGATCAACGGGCCGTTGACGTCCTGGTTATAAACACCACCGACTACGGCAGCACAGTTAAGATAAACGGCTTCACGTACCTGCGGGTGGAGGGGGAACCTGTAATCAACGCGATTGCGCCTGATCGGGGAACCACTCAGGGCGGAACCACAGTTGTAATCAGCGGGGAGAACTTCCGCAGCGGCTGCCGGGTTTTCTTCGGGAACACCGAAGCCATTTCGGTTACATATAATAGCCCGGCTCAGTTGACAGTAATCACTCCAGCCCATGCCAAGGGGAGTGTCGACGTAGCGGTTCGCAACCCGGCACCTGATCATGCTGAGGCCATCCTGCCCAATGGTTTTACCTTTGAAGAGACTATTGCCCCGGTTCCCACCGATTTTGACGGCCGGATATGGAATCAAAGGGCGATTAAGCTTTACTGGACAGCGTCTGAGGTCCCCAGCCGTTACGAGATCTATGTAAACAATTCTTCGGATTTGGAATCGAGTGAATACCTGGGAACTACCGAAGGTACTGAATTTATGTTTGAGGATATCGAAGCCGGCAGGAGTTATTACTTCTGGCTCCGCACCATCAACCGCGACGGAGCCTCCAAGTTCACGGCCTGCCAGTCCAATCCCATATATGTATCCGCCTCGGATATTACCAACCGTCCTCCTACCGCTACGGTGGATACACTCAATACTCAAATGGAGTTAACGGATGGCGAACTAAAAATCATCGTTGGAAAAGACCTGGCTTTCTGGCGTTACGCCACCTATGAGATCCTGTTGGACGCCAACCAGCGGGCTTCGAACCGGATAGAGCTTTTGATACCCAGTGAAGGGATTGACAAGAACTCGGTTACCACTATACAGGTGGTGAGCAATCATTTCCGCATCGATCTGCCGGTAAGAGCCCTGAACACCGTGGAATATCAGGCGTTTAGACGACTGAATGCCGATTTTCATGTAAGACTGCGGCTGGCTCCCGCTCCACCTTCCTATCTGGAATCGTTGGCCCTTAACCTTCCGGGTTACCAGGCTGTGAGCGGATTTACCGTTGTGGCCTTTATGGAATCCCCGGTGAGGACGGCTGAGATGAGCCTTTTCGCCAGCGATATAAATATTGCCTGGTTTAATAGAGGCATGCAGTTGACCCCTCTCCGGGTGTACGGTTACGATAGTTTCAGCCGTAAATGGATTGATGTGACTGCTTTTATAAGCACTGCATCCGGTTATGCAACGGCGAGAGTGGGCCGGCCGGATACCTATCTGCTTTGCAGGTGAAAGTGAATGGGGATGAGAATGAGAATGAGAATTAACATACAGTTCTTAAGGATAACAGCTTCGTTGCTGATTATCGCAGTGCTCAGCACGGCCATAATACCTGGGGTAAAGGCGGTGGAAACCTATTCCGGCGTGTTGTATTGCGATTTGCTGTACAACAGCGCCTCGTATCAGGACATCAGCGGTCACTGGGCACAGCCCGCCATTTACCGTGTAACCGCTTTGGGGATCGTGCGGGGAGAGGGCAGCAGATTCCGGCCGAACAGTACCGCCAGCAAAGAAGATGTTTTGGGGATGTTGATCCGCCTGGCCGGCATGGAACAAGCGGCTCAGAGCATAAATGTTGATCCGCGAAATGAAGCCGGACACCTTAACCCCTGGGGAGCCAACTACGTGGCCCTGGCGCAGGCCATGGGGATTATCACCGCTGATGAGCAACGGGAAACAAATTGGCGGGCGGGTGCTACTAGGGAGGAGGTCGCCTACTGGATGGCCCGCACCCTGAACTATCTTCCGGTCTATGGTCAGGCCCAACAGGCAATCTACGGGTTTAATGACTGGCGGGAGTTTACTAAGTCAAGGATCCCTTACTGTGAGGCCGTAATCGCTGCCAGGATCATGAGCGGCACTACCGGCAACAGCTTCAAACCCCGGCAAGCCATAACCCGCGCCGAACTGGCTGCCGTGCTTGATAAGGCCTGCCAGGTATACCTGCCGGCCAAAGGCTACAAGACCCTGCAAGGAACGATCGGTAATACCAGTTTCGTTGGAGGGGTTCCTGGTGCCGTGCGTAATCACTACCAGGTAGTTCAGGACGATGGGCAGAGCTTCTTCATGATAGTCGACCCGGAACGAGACTTCCTGGTGTGCAAGAACAAGAACCTTGGGAAGAGCGGATTTCTCAACACGGGTGACAACGTTAAGGTTTTGGTAGGACCGCAAAACGAGATTCTGCTTGTAGAAGCAACCTCCGGGCTACAGAGTATGCTGGAGGGAGTGCTGGACTACCTCGATATTGCAGGGAATAAACTTTACGTCACCGGTTGGGACGGAAAGAATTATATATATCCCTTAAGCCCCCTTTGCAAAGTAAACCTGAGCGGCTATCCCGCCCGTTTGAATGATCTGGTCTCCGGGCAGCAGGTATCACTTTTCTTGAACGGAACACAGGTGTCAGAGATCAGGAGTGCTGTGACCTACGCTTCTTCCGGAGCCTTGCCGCGGGATGCCAATTCCGCTTATGGTTACCTGTTCCGCAAGAGCTATGATGAGCTGAGTATAAGGGATGACCATGACCGTCCCTTCACCTATTCAATCGCCAACAATGCTCGTTATTACATAAACGGCCTCTCAGCCAACTATTACGATTTGAAAACCGGGGATTACGTAAAACTTACCCTGGATAACAATCGCAAAATCGTGCGGGTTGATGTAAGAAGAGATGACGCTGGATACAAGATCTACCTGGCCCGGATGTACGATGTCAACAGCGTGTTCGGGGAGATCAGATTTGATAGCGTATCCAGCTACCTGAATGGAGACATGACCGCACAGGGCACTGATAGTCTGGTTCTGGCGGCCGCCCAGGATATTGAAGCTTTCGTGGGCAACAGAAAACTAAGTCTCCTGGAACTGGAAAAATACCGGGGCGATTATGCCTACTTTGTAAGTGCCCGTCGTGGTGATGAGGAAAGGGTAGTGAAACTGGTGGTGCGCGAGAGCACGGAGCGGAAGGTGAGCGGTGATGTCCAGGAGGTTAATGCTACCTTGAACTGCTTGACAGTGAAGTATGAGCCTGACCGCGTCTATTACGACAGTGGAACCATAGTTATCCGGGACAACCGTCTGATTGACGGTGATGCCATAAATTCTGGGGATGATATCGTGGTATTAGCTGAGCGAGAGAGTGACAATTCAATCAGGGCACGGCTGATCGTGGTTAATTCCCCTGAGGGTGAATCAAGGTACAGTCTCTATCGTGGATACCTGAGAGAGGTTCTGGACCGCAGCCAGTTTGAGGTCGGATCGACCAGCAGGATGGAAGATAATAAGTGGCGCGGGGATTACAGTTATACTGAATTCTATTACGATTACCGGACCCGGTTCCTATATGCTGATGCAGATGGGGTAGAAAGGTTTGGTGATTCCAAGTTCTATAACGGTGACGAGGACTATGAAGACCTGGATGTTTATGTAATTGCGGAAGGAGATAAAGCCCTGGCAGTGATAATCCTGGATGGT
>JBLNCH010000276.1:0-3371 GCA_050260485.1 Bacillota bacterium
CGGGCTCGCCTTGCATCGTGGTAAAATAAGATTAAAAAAGGAGATGAACCGCTTGAGTACTTCTTATTCCTACAACACCCGTGACCTGAAGTTCATTCTTAAGGAATGGCTTCCAGTCGAAGAAATTTTCCAGTACGAGAAGTATAATGGCTACTACACCATTGAAGACCTGGACATGATGATTGACCAGTGTCACAACATCGCCGCAGAGGTTATTGCCTCTGAAGGGGACGAGATGGAGGAGTTCGGGGTTAAATTCGAAAATGGTAAAACCACCGTTCACCCCGGGTTCACCCGGATTTTCAAGTACATCCAGGAGAACGGCTGGGGGACTTCCAATATCGAAGAGACTGAAGGCACCTTACCTGAGGTCCTCCAATGCGCCATATATGAGATGTTTCAGGCTGCCTGCCCGCCTATGCGCGCTCACGCTTTGACCAGTGGTGCAGCCCGGTTAATTCAGGAGTTTGGAACTGATGAGCTGAAGCAAATGTTCCTTCCCAAGATGTTTGATGGCACTTGGGCGGGTACCATGTGTTTGACTGAAGCGACTGCAGGTACCGATGTGGGCGATATTCTTTCTAAGGCGTATCCTACATCTGATCCGAGGATATATAAGATCAAGGGATCCAAACAGTTCATCACCTGTGGGGATGGCGATTTTGCAGAAAACATTATTCACCTGTACCTGGCACGAATTGAAGGAGCCGCACCCGGAACAAAAGGGATTTCGCTGTTTGTAGTACCCAAGTACTGGGTCAACGAGGATGGCAGCCTGGAGGATAACGATGTTGTAACCACAGCCATCGAACACAAGATGGGATTACATGCCCAGCCTACCGCTGCCCTTGCCTGTGGTGATAACGACAGATGCCGCGGTTGGCTGCTCGGCGACCCTCCAGGACCCGACGGGGTTAGCAAAGGTATGTCCCAGATGTTCCAGATGATGAATGAAGAACGTAAAGGCACCGGTCTGCAGGCTCTATCTGTTGCCGCCAACGCCTACTGGAATGCGAAAAACTATGCCAAGGAAAGACTGCAGGGACGTTTGGCTTCGGATCCCAAAGGTCCGCGAGTCCCGATTATTAACCACGATGACGTCAAACGTATGTTGATGGTCAACAAGGCGACCCTGGAGGCCTGCCGGGCCATGATTATGAAGGCATACTTTTATCAGGATGTATTCCGTCACGATCCCGATCCGGAAAGAAGAAAATGGGCAGGCGGCCGGGTAGATGTCCTGACTCCGATATGTAAAGCCTACCCTAGTGACGAAGCCTGGGGGCTGGTAGCCGAATCGATTCAGACCTACGGTGGTTATGGATTCTGTGAGGATTATCCCGTAGCTCAGGCGGCTAGAGATCTTAAGATCTACTCCATCTGGGAAGGAACCAACTTTGTACAGGCCCAGGACCTGATAAACCGGAAGTGGTCCCTGGATAATGGTGCGGTTTTTGCCGATTTCCTTCAGGAGATCGAGGATTTCGTTGCCGCCCACCAAGGAAAAGATAACGGCTTCGGACTTGAATTTGCCAATCTGAAAGAGGCCTTGTCGTCTTACCGGGATATCATGGCCGCTATGGCGGAGTATAAGGCTGCCAAAAAGATGGGCTACTATCAGGTGTTGGCCCGCCGCATTCTTACCGCTACCGGACAGCTTTATGGAGGCTATTGCCTGTTGGATCAGGCCCTTATCGCTCAGAAGAGGGTAGATGAGCTGGGCCCGGACCACTGGGATTATCATTTCTACTATGGAAAGGTTCTTTCGGCCAGGTATTACCTGAGAAATGTGGTTCCCAATGTCAGCCTGATTGCCAGGCTGGTTAAGGAAGGGGACGACACGGTTATGCAAGCGCCGATTGAGATTTTCGAGTACTAACCTCCTCTCTTTTTGCTGTGTGGGGATGGACGTTCCCCGGGTTCGAAGCTGATCCCGGGGAACAGCTTTTCCCTGCTTGCATCTTCCGGCGAATCTGACCCCGCACTTCGTTTCCAACGAGATATTAAAAGACTAGCCCCAAAAATAACAACCTAAGATAACCCTTTTGACGAAATGTTTTATCGCCGCATGTTTAGCTTGCAGCTTCATATCTAAGCTTCGCGGACAAAAAAAGGGCGGGAATCGATATTGAGGTTGGGTCGGAATGCATTCGCTATGAAAAGACAAGTCCGGGCAACCAAAACGGCTGCCCGGTGTAATAGGTTATTAAAATCATTTGGTAACAACCCCGCCCCTGCGTGCAAACGATGGCGACCACTTGAAACAGGTTACAAGATTTATTTAATAAGCTGCAGGATCAGGGGGATTTAATTACCGGCGCTTTGCTTGATTGCGGCTTATTCAGCCGACCGGCGAGCAGCCTCTTCCGCCTTCAGAATCTTGCGCATGATCTTACCGGTGCCGCTCTTCGGTAAGGCTTCCCGGAACTCAATGGTCCGCGGGTATTTATAGACTGACATCTGTTCCCTGGCCCAGGCCACCAGCTCATCTTCGGTAATTTTGCCTACCCAGTCTGGTTTTAAGGTAATAAAAGCCTTGACATCCTCACCCCGGTAATCATGCGGAACCCCGATAACTGCGCACTCAGCGATGGCGGGATGCTTGTAGAGATACTCCTCCACTTCTGCCGGGAAAACACTGTAACCCGAGGCTTTGATGAGTTCCTTTAACCTTCCGCAGAGCCAGACAAAACCATCCTCATCGATGCGGGCGATGTCTCCAGTTTTTATCCAGCCATCTCCGGGAAATGCCTCGGCTGTTTCTTCAGGCCGGTTCCAGTAACCTACCGCCACGCTGTTATCCCGAATCCAGAGTTCCCCTTCCTCTCCTAGCGGTAAATCTCTGGTATCATCAGACGGGTCCACGATCCGGATATCCACCCCGGTAAAAGGAAACCCAATGCTGCCCTGCTTAATCCAGCGGGGGATGGTCTGGCATACTGTAGCCACAGTTTCACTCATTCCATATCCTTCCGCCAGGAGAATACCCAGGTCCAGATATTTCTGTTGAACCGCACCCGGTAAAGGAGCGCCGCCCATCCAGGCACATCTCCAGGAAGACAGATCGTAGTTTTTCACTTCTGGATGGTTGATTAATGCGATGTTCATCGTTGTTATGGCTACGAAGTTGGTTACTTTGTACCGGTCTATCGCCATTAAAGCGGCCAAAGGGTCGAAACGGGCCATGATGATAATGGTACCGCCTTCATAGACCGGACCCAGCATATGACAGGCCATGCCGGTAATATGAAAAAGAGGCAGAGCAGCCAGATGGATGTCATCAACCTCATCCTTATTGTAGGAGTAAACCACCGCTTTCCACAGGATGTTTCTGTGTACCAGCATCGCGCCTTTGGGGTGTCCGGTAGTTC
>JBLNCH010000277.1:0-6194 GCA_050260485.1 Bacillota bacterium
TGAATAAAAAGAACCCCATCAAGCTCAAAACCACAATCCCCCCGTACATATCCAGATAGTCCACCCGCAGCCAGGCATCCATGATAAAGTATCCCATCCCATACTCGGTACCAAAGGTTTCAGTAAAGAACAGTATGGATACGGCGGTTCCTAATGCAAGGCGGATTGCAGTCAAAACCTCGGAGAGCGAGGCCGGCAGTATTATCTCGGTAAACACCTGCAGCCTGCCGGCACCCAGTGAGCGCAGGGAACGGAAGATCTCCTGGGGAATGCTCATTACCGCATCCCGGGAGGTAACAATGATCTGGAATACGACGATCAATACGATCATGATCAGTTTGGAGGTTTCACCTAGGCCAAATAGCAGCATGACAACAGGGAGCAGGGCCAGCTTGGGGACCGGGTAGGTGAAGTACACCAAGGGTGACAAGAGCCGGTTGACTCCTGCAAAGGCTCCCATCAGGTAACCCAGTGGGACACCGATCAGGATGGATACAACAATCCCGCCCATAATACGCCCCAGGCTGTAGAGGACATGGACCTCCATCTTTGTGGAAAATACCTCGGCAATATTGAGAAAAACCGCAACTGGAGAAGGGATAATCGGCAGTCTTAACAGCCAGGACACCAACCACCAGACTACAAGTACCATTGCCAGGCTGTACAATGCCCCCCACCATTTCTCTCTTAACGGCACCGGAATCATCCTTTGCTTAACAGGTTGCGCAAGTGCATCGACATCTTTAAATACTCATCTCTAAACCGCAGTTTATCCTGATGGAAGCACGGGTTATCCACAACCTCCAGTATCCTTCCGGGAGACGGTGAGAACACCGCAACCTTACGGCCCAGGTAAAGGGCTTCATCAACGCTGTGGGTAACGAAAACCGTGTTTACAGGATTCCGTTCCCAGGTTGTCAAGAAAAGCTCCTGGATCTCTTCCCGAGTTATCGCGTCCAAGGCCGAGAACGGCTCGTCCATCAAAAGTAAATCAGGCTTAAGCATGAATGCCCGGGCAATGGCCACCCTTTGTTGCTGACCGCCGCTCAGCTCCTTAGGGTATCTGTTAAGTAGATCATCAATTCCCAGCTGTTGAAGCAGGCGGCGGCCATCTTCATTTAATCCGGTGCTTCCATGCTTGATCTTCAGCCCCAGCATGACATTCTGGTACACCGTCTTCCACGGAAGCAGTCCATAATTTTGCAGGATCAAACCTATACGCTGGATACGGGGATTCACTGGCTTTCCATCAATCAATACACTGCCCTCAAAATCAGTCAGTACGCCGGACAGGACATAGAGCAGGGTTGATTTCCCACAGCCGGAAGGCCCGATGACGGTATAAAGGTCTCCCGAGCCCATATCAATATTGACTCTTTCGAGGGCCTGGATCTCTCCATGACTGTTCCTGTATTTAACTGACAGGTCTTTAACTGCAATCACGACATCTACCTCAGAATTTCATCATCTACCAGGTCCTGGTATTGATAGCTGCCTTTAATCAAACCTTTCGCTTCCATCCACTCCAGAACGTCGGCCACGATGTGCGGGTCAGGTGGAACCGCTTTTTCGTAGATGGGAAGCTCAAGGGAATCCTTTAACCCGGCAGGGAAACCCTGGGCTTCAATAATATAATCAGCGTAACTGGATACCGGTTCGGTTTTCAGGTATTCAACTGCCCGGTTGTAGGCTCGGAAAATCGCCCTGATTTCCTCCGGGTTCTGCTGTAAACTCTCGGCGGTAAACGCTATCGCTCCGGCTTTGTTGGCCATCTGGTCGGTGCTGGCAAGGACCCGGGCTCCATTCTTGACGCCTAAACCTGCCAGGGGTTCGGGGAGAATTGCCGCATCAATCTTGCCGCCCTGAAGCATCTCCAACCGGGTGGGCAGAGGCGGAATGGCCACCTTCTTGACATCTTCAGATTTAAGTCCGGCTGACTCCAGCATCTTGTCTGCGGTGTACTCCATGATGGTATTGGAGGAGAGTCCGATGCTTCGCCCCTTAAGCTCTGCCAGCGCATTAATACCGGATTCTTTTCCAGCCATCAACTTAATGTCTCCATCGTTCTTCGATATTATCTTAAGATCAGTTCCTCCTTCATTGGAAAAAACAACCGCTAAGACATCGGTGATAACTCCGTCCAACTGGCCGCTCTGCAGGGCGCTGTCCCGATCCTTGGCACTCTTGAAATGCTCTATTTTAACCTTGACTCCCTCGTCCTCAAAATAGCCGTTCCTGTCGGCTATGATGAGCGGGATCGACTCCACATCCGGCATTACCCCGATAGTGATGGTTTTCTGAGAGCCCTGGTTTTCGTTTGCCGGCGGTTCTTGGCCATTACAACCGGCCAGTCCCAGGCCAATGACGAGAGCGAAGATAAACATTATTACTTTTTTCACCTGGAAGCACCCTTTCATATCGACATTTGGCCTTTTTTGGCCCACCTTTAAAGATTATAGCTTATCTGTTATCAGGTCTGCACCCGATTCCTGGCTGCAACGACAATAAGCAAAAATCCGGTTTCATAAAAAACCGGCGTAATTCTATAATCGCGGAAACCCGGGAGGGTGTCGATACCCTTAAAGTGTTTCCGCAGTAAATCTCGTGATTCCAGTAATTGGTTGTGGATAAGCGTTCATTCGAACTGGTTCCTTTATTACGGGCGAAGTTCTAGCGTACAAAAAGACGGAATTTACTGAACCGCTAAGCTCCCGGACTTGATTGTATGCTGGCTGTCTCATCTCTTCCCTTCTTACCTAGACTTCCAATTTGAGCTGCCAGCATTCCGAACAGCATCAGAGCGCATCCGAATATCTCGGTTCCGCTCATTCTCTCTTCTAATATAAGAAAACCTCCGATAGCGGCAAACACCGTTTCCATGCTCAAAATGATGGCAGCATGGGCGGACGGCGCGGATTTCTGTGCAACAACCTGCAGGGTGTAGGCAACCCCCGTCGAGCATATTCCGCCGTACAGTATGACTATATAAGCGGCCAGAATATCAGCCCAGACTATAGTTTCGGTGACCAGTGCTACCGCCAGGCTGAGCACAGAACAGACAAAAAACTGGATACATGACAGCTTTAATGCGTCCACCCGGCGGGAGAAATAGCCGATTATCAGGATATGAACGGCCCAGAAAAATGCCCCGATCAGCTCCAGCATATCCCCGAAATTGAGGATCATGGTCTCCTTGATGCACAGCAGGTAGAGCCCGTTGACAGCTAGAAAACACCCCAGCCAGGTGCTCCTGCCTATCTTCCGTCCCAGCAGTATACTGATTATCGGTACCAAAACCACATACAGACCGGTTATAAAGGCCGCCTTACCGGCGGTGGTATACATGATGCCTACCTGCTGCAGGGATACCCCGGAAAACAGCACTGAACCGGCAATAATTCCCGGTACAATTGCACTCTTGAACTCCCGGCGCAAGTTTTGAGCATCACCACGAAAATAGAATACAAGCGGAACCAGGGATAAACTCCCTAGCAGAAACCTCACACCGTTATATGTAAAAGGGCCGACATAATCCATGCCCACCCTTTGGGCTACAAAAGCGAATCCCCAAATAGCTGCGGTAATAAGTAGCAAAAAGTTGGATTTGATGACGCTCATCTGTTAACTCCTATAAGCATGACTCAACTATTTTTTTCGTGAATGCGACCCTGAAAATTATTGGCGACTAAACGTGTCAAGTTCAAACGTAAAAGGTAATCACTTATGTATTTTAACATTATTAATGTCAATATTCGAAAAATCCCTTCGAACTGTCCTCCTTAACGGCCGGAACCATTTGATTCTGACCTCCCAAATAGTTATTGTCGATATTTAATAATGAGTTTTTATGAAGAAGCATAAAGCAATCCGGGGTTGCCAGTACAGGGAATCAAATAAGAGTCGTCCCCCGTATAATGTAATGCTTAGGCAATGGAAAAACCGGTCAGCAACCGGTTTTTCCATAGAAAGACTGCTATTAAGAAACCACCCGGGGTGAGCTTCACTTAAACTCTTGTCTCCGGGTTACAGCCCCTTCAGACGCTGAACGAACCTGGGCCGCATACCTGCCCAGATACCCGGAACTAATTTTGGGAGTCGGGCTTATCCATCTTGACCTTCTCTCTTCCAGAATCGTATCTTCGACCAGGACCTCCAACGACCTCTTGGGGATATCAATCCTTATCAAATCCCCCTCCTCCACCAGGGCCAGAGGTCCGCCGGCAGAGGCTTCCGGGGATATATGCCCTATGGAAGCCCCACGAGTCGCTCCGCTGAAACGCCCGTCAGTAACCAGGGCCACCTCCCGGTCCAGACCCATTCCCGCAAGCCCGGCAGTAACAGCGAGCATTTCCTGCATACCTGGACCTCCAGCCGGACCCTCATAGCGAATCACAACCACATCCCCTTTTTTAATCTCACCGGAGAAGACAGCCAGAGCGGCCTCGTTCTCCGAATTGAAAACGCGGGCTGGTCCTTCATGTACCATCATTTCCGGAACTACTGCGGACGCCTTTACGACTGCTCCCTCCGGGGCCAGATTCCCCCATAGGATAGCCAATCCCCCATCCTCAGTGTAAGGCTTCTCCAGGGGGCGTATGACACTGCTGTCCAGTACCCTGGCCGAAGCCAGGTTCTCCGATAAGGTTTTCCCGGTTACGGTCATTACCTGACCGTCGATCAGGCCGCCATCCAGGGCTTGCTTAAGCAAAGCCGGGATTCCGCCGGCCCTGTGCAGGTCCTGCATATGGTGCCTTCCCGCCGGCGAGAGACGGCAGATGTTGGGGGTTGAACGGCTGATGGAGTCGACAGTTCTTAAGTCCAGCGTTAAACCGGTTTCAGCGGCGATTGCGGGGAGATGAAGCACGGTATTGGTTGAACAACCAATCAACATATCCATGACAATCGCATTTCGAAATGATTTCTCGGTTAAGATCGCAGACGGTCGCAGGTCCTCCCTGAACATATCGACTATTCTTCGCCCTGTTTCCTTAGCCAAACGTAGTCTGGCCGCGTTGACTGCCGGTATGGTTGCATTGCCGGGTAGGGTCATCCCCAAGGCTTCCGCCACACAAGCCATAGAATTGGCGGTAAACATCCCGGCACATGAACCGCAGCCGGGGCAGGCCGCATCCTCCATCTCATTAAGTTCTTCCATGGAAATCACGCCCATTATGGCCTTCATAACTGCCTCGCCTAAATCTATTACACTTATATCCTGACCTTTGTACTGCCCTGCCATCATGGGTCCGCCGGTCACCATGATGCTGGGAATATTCAGCCTGGCGGCGGCCATGAGCATACCCGGAACGATCTTGTCACAGGCAGCGATGAGAACCAGGGCGTCGAAGCAGTGGCTTCGCGCCATGATTTCTACTGAATCGGCAATGATCTCGCGACTCGGGAGCGAATACTTCATACCCTCCTGACCCATGGCAATCCCGTCACAGACTCCTATGGTGGAAAAAACCAGGGGAGTCCCTCCCGCCATCCTGATTCCTGCCACAACCGCATCCTGCACCTGCTGCAGGTGTGAATGCCCCGGATAAAAATTGCTGATGGCATTGGCCACCCCGATAAACGGCTGTTTGATCTCCAGGTCGGTAAATCCGGCGGCCTTCATCAGGGACCTGGAGCCGGCCTTGGTTGGGCCCTCTTTTACTTTATTGCTCTCCATTGCTCTCCCCTCCTTCAATCTGAGTGCAATAATACGTTCACCTCACGACCGGTTATCCATTAAATAAAGCCGGTGGTTTGTTGATAAACCAACATCTTTTTACTTGAGGTTGGTTCTGCTTTGTCCAACCGTTGAAAAGTACTTACAACATCCAATCTCGGTCATGATCAGCAAGTTCGCCAGTTAAACCTTATTTCCTTTATGTGTATGCCATTCCAACTAATAATTTTTCTTTCTGAAATATCCTGCACTCACTCTGAATGCACGCGCGTGTTAGTTGAAATTGGATGGGGCACAACGGGAAGTACCAGAATGTGATACATCCAGCATCGGAATGCGATAATGTGGGATGTTTAATAGAGTGGCTGGTGCGGTGTGGATTTTGCGAACGGGCGGGCGGAAAAACCGCCAAAGGAATGCAGTTCTGGGACCTGCCCGCCTTTAACAAGGGATAACGTGAACCATTGCCCAATACTGATACGACTACCCGACCTTTTCGATGACGTCCGCTATCGTTCCC
>JBLNCH010000278.1:0-3556 GCA_050260485.1 Bacillota bacterium
CATCGCAGTGGAACCCTGGCATATGCCAGGCTAAGAGCTATAACTCCCATACATTCTGGAATACCTTGCAGGAAAAAGTAGAACATGCTCATTTTGTGATTAATCCCCACCTATATGGTAGTCTCTTTAATCATGGCAAATTCGACATGAGACTTACTTAATCCTTTTTCAATACTTCTACCAAACTTCCAATTAATCCGACAGGCAGGATGTCAACCTACGTTGATCGCATAAAAAAGGAGCCCTTTCTTGTCAATTTCCCTCGTAACGCGGAACGAAATCATCAGAAAAGAATACTCAACTTATGCCGGGGCAGGATATTTCCATAAACCGTTGAACAGGGTAAGAAAACAGGAATTTTAAGATGAACTGTGAGCTATATGAAAAAATCATCCGCCTGCAGGAGCGGCTATCATCATGCGACATCTGTCCCCGTGAATGTGGTGCTGACCGGCTTGGCGGTGAGACCGGTCAGTGCGGGGCAGGTAAGGAGGTGGCGATATCCGGGTATGGGCCCCACTTCGGAGAAGAGCATCCCCTGGTGGGACGGGGAGGATCGGGTACTATCTTCTTTGCTTTCTGCAGCCTGAAGTGTGTTTTCTGCCAGAATTTCACCACCAGTCGGGGTAGTGATGCATTTGAGGTTAGTACCTCTCAGCTGGCCGACATCATGTTGAGATTACAGGATAAGGGCTGTATCAACATCAATCTGGTCAGTCCTACCCACTATACGCCACAGATACTGGAGGCCTTATCGGAAGCTCGCTCGCAGGGTCTCCACCTGCCGCTGGTCTATAACTGCAGTGGCTACGAAAAGCTGGATACCCTGGCCGAGCTTGATGGTGTGGTTGACATATATATGCCGGACATCAAGTATGCCGATGCCGAGATTGCCCGCAAGTATTCGGACATCGAGAATTACCCGGAAGTGGTCTGGGCAGCTCTTAAGGAGATGCACCGGCAGGTGGGGGATTTACAGGTTAACGAAAGAGGTGAAGCGGTACGGGGTCTTTTGATTCGCCACCTGGTAATGCCGGGAGGACTGGCCGGAACTGCCGAATTGATGCAGTTTATTGCCCGCGATATATCACCATCCAGCTGGATAAACATCATGGATCAGTATCATCCAGCCTACTTGGCCCACCGTTATCCGGAGATTGCGCGCTCTGTTACCCGGCAGGAGTATCAGGAGGCATTACGTGCGGCCCGCCGGGCGAGTCAGGTTTTTCGTCTTTTGTAAGAACGGAAAGCCCCCGGAATAGCCGTTGGTGAAACTAGATATGTTGTGAAAAAGTCCAGTGCAGCGACCGTTGGGTCCGAATTGAGCAACACCCTGCAAAATCGGGTGGAAAGCAGCCGAGCGACAGGAGGCAAGTAAGTCTTTGAGGCATGGATGCCGATTAGACGGGGTGCTGCTAGGAGTCCGAGATAAGCAATTGGTGTTGGGGACGCCTTGTGTGTCTCTCTGACCAGGGGCATTTTTCTTCCTGCTGATTGTGGCAAAAAATGGTTTGCGTTGTCATGCCGGATTATCATGCATCTAAAGAGGGCAACATTCTTAGAAATAATAACGGTGCACGTTGGATCGGAATGAGAGTTTATGTCTATGAAGAAGATTTTATCTCCAATAGTCGCTTGGGTCCCAGTTGTTCTGTGGATGATGCTCATTTTCTTTTTTTCCTCGCAGTCCGCTACGGAATCGGCCGGAATAAGTATGAAGATCACTCAGGCATTTCTGGGGTTTATCAATCAGGTGGTTCCGGTTTTCGGATCCGGCACAATCGATTATTCGTATCTGAATCACGTTGTGCGCAAGCTCGCTCACTTTTCGCTGTATATGGTCCTCGGGATTTTATCAGCTCGGGCCCTGCGAAAAAGCGGGATGACCGGATGGAAACCGTTGATTGCGGCAGTGCTGATTTGCGTGTTGTATGCGGTAACTGATGAATTACACCAGGTCTTCGTACCCGGCAGGAGTGGTCAAATCAGTGATGTCTTTATTGACAGCATGGGAGGATTGGTGGGAATTTTTCTGGTTGTCCCTGGAATGCGAAAATAGGTTGCTCCAAGTCTGACAAGTGCCGGGAATGAAAAAAGAGTGTTTTTCCAGTGCAGAACACACCTTTTCTCTCACCGTTGTCCGGGAGTTTCGCGTTGCCCCCGTCCAGCCGACCGGACGGGGGCAACTCTAACCCTAACCCTGCTTCATCTTTGCCATCTCTTCATCCAACAGCACCCGGCGCAGGGTTCCCGCAACGCGGTATTGGGCAATTCTTTGCTAAAAAACCAACCAATAATTTGGGAAAATAACACCGTTTTATTAACCTAACCTGTTTACCTCCAAGGACGAGTGTTCACATAAACTCAACTTGACAATTATGGCCAGGATTCTGATTATTATGTTGTTGAGCAACTTGATAGGCCTCCGACTGCGAGTTGCACTCCTCACTTGTGAAGCCACAGCCGGGGGTATGGCATTGGGCAAACCATATTGTTGTTTTAGGGGGGCTGCCTATACCACCAGCTACTGTAGCCAGTTCATTGTCAGTCAGAAGTTTATCCCCTTCATTACCTTTCTTTGACATCAAAGTTCCCTCCTATCGTAATTCTTTTGTTAAACGACATCCCATTCGCAATCTGGAAACCCTGATTGATTTCAATACTATTTACGATTCAACCGCGCGAAGTAGCTCAATCAGGAGCAAAATAACAGACCGGTTTTTTGCTTTACAGTGTAATATACTACTTGGCCATAGCGGGAGATTATTCCTTCTTTGAACAGGAGCTTTACACAGAGAACCCCCGCCCATCATGCTGGGCGGGGGCACATCTAACCTTAAGCCTGCTTCATCTTTGCCAGTTCTTCATCCCGCAGCACCCGGCGCAGGGTTCCGGCATGCAGGTATTGGGCAATTCTTTGTTCAAAAGTCAACCAATAATCTGGGAAAACAACACTGTTTTAGTAAACTAACCTGGATAGACGTTTATTGGTTGATTGGGATCGTAGGGTGCTTCGCTCCACGCATAAACCCTATGGCCAGCATTCTGTGTTTGATGTTGTTGCATTGCTTGATCGACCTCCGATTGCGAGTTACTGCTAAATGTCCAAGTACAGTCCTGGCACCCGGCATGATGTGTAGCACTGCCGCTGCCCGTACCACCGGTTACTTTAACCAGTTCATTGTCTGTGAGTAGTTTATCCTCTTGATTACCTTTCTTTGTCATCCCAGTCCCCTCCCATCGTAATTCTTTTGTCAAACGACATCCCATTTGCAATCTGGAAATCCCCGATTGGTTTCAATACAATTTACGATTCAACCGCTCGAAGTAGCTCAATCAGGAGCAAAATAACAGGACGGTTTTTTTGCTTTACATTGTAATATAATACTTGGCCATACCGGGAGAATATTCCTTCTTTGAACAGGAGCTTTACACAGAAAACCCCCGCCCATCATGCTGAACGGGGGTTTCACATCTAAGCATGCTTCATCTTTGCCAGTTCTTCATCCCACAGTACCCGGCGCAGGGTTCCGGCATGCAGGTATTGGGCAATTCT
>JBLNCH010000279.1:0-9163 GCA_050260485.1 Bacillota bacterium
AACTGAGATACATAAAGGTGAAATTGTCGTTATTATCGGACCGTCGGGTACGGGGAAAAGCACCCTTTTGCGGTGCCTTAACCTGCTGGAGCAACCTAGCGGAGGCAGTATTTACATTGACGGGGTACCCCTGCTGGCCAAGGAGACCAATGTGGCCAGGATACGCCGGAAGATGGGCATGGTCTTTCAGTCGTTCAACCTGTATGCTCACCTGACCGCGATGGAAAACCTGACGATTGGACCCGTAAAACTCCTCGGCCGAAAACCGGCAGATGCCAGGAGGAAGGGGATGGAACTGCTGAAAATGGTAGGGCTGGCGGAAAAGGCCGGTGCCTTTCCGGATGAGCTCTCGGGGGGGCAGAAACAGCGGATCGCCATTGCCCGCTGTCTGGCCATGGAACCGGAGGTTATGCTCTTTGATGAACCAACATCGGCTCTCGATCCTACCATGGTCAGTGAGGTCTTGGCGGTTATCCGCCGCCTGGCCAAGGAAGGTATGACCATGATGATTGTTACCCATGAGATGGAGTTTGCCCGCAACCTGGCGAGTCGGGTGCTGTATATGGATGAGGGAACAATCTATGAGGAAGGCAGTCCGGAACAGATATTTGAGAACCCGCAGAGGGAAAAGACCAGGGCCTTCATCAACCGGATCCGCACTTTTAGCTACCGGATCACCAGTGAAGACTACGATCTATATGGCATGAATGGGGAAATTCAGGCCTTTTGCGAAAAACACCTGTTATCAAAAAAGGCCTGCGGTAATGTGCTCCTGCTGGTGGAGGAGCTCCTGGTCCTGCAGCAGGATTTTTCTGATATCACCATCAGTCTGGCATACTCCGAGAAAAACGGGAATATGGAGCTGACCATCGAGAGTGCCGGAGAACCGGTTAATTCGCTGGAAAGCGGTGCCCCGGGAGACCAGATCGGGCAGCTGCTCATCAAAAGCCGCTGCGAAAGCTATGATTACCGTTATGAAAGCGGGAAAAACATACTGTTATGCAGGGTGAAAACCGATTAATCATGGCGATGTCCCCAGCAACTTGTTTATTCAGGGGATCTGAATTGCCAGGCATGAAATAAATAACCGCAGGTTGTTTTGCACTCCCTTAATTTAGTGATAGAATTTATGATAGTCTGGACCAGATACAGAAAACGTGGGACAGGATACACACCCTTTTAATTAAGCATGGAGATATGTATATGGATAGTGAAAAGATTGCCCGAGCAGTGTATATGATCATCGAGGCTATGGGTGAGGACCCCATGCGCGAAGGACTGAGGGACACGCCGGAACGGGTAGCCAGGATGTATGAGGAGGTATGTAAAGGTATTGACGAAGATCCTGGTCAATACTTGGAGGTGATGTTCACCGAGTCTCACGACGAGATGGTGCTGCTCAAAGACATACCTTTGTATTCCTTATGTGAGCATCACCTTTTGCCGTTCTACGGCCGGGCTCACGTGGCGTATATACCTCGTAAGGGAAAGATTACTGGTCTTAGTAAACTCGCTCGGGTGGTGGAAGGGTTTGCCCGCCGGCGGCAATTACAGGAACGTCTTACCTCACAGATAGCGGATACGATTAACGAGCGCCTGCAGCCCTGGGGGGTTATCGTAGTCATTGAAGCGGAGCACATGTGTATGACCATGCGGGGAGTTCTCAAACCCGGTACCCTGACCATCACCTCCGCGGTCAGAGGAATATTCGAAACCAATCCTGCATCACGGGCCGAAGCCCTGTCTCTGATTAGAGGGCAGTAACCCCTGCTTGTTCCGGGAATAGCGCGTGACAGCTATCTCCGGCAAGCGGCAATACTATCCTCTGCTTGGCTGTTCCTTCCATGTTGTGAACAGGAACGAATGGTGATTTACGGCAGCCAACCGATGTCCTTAAGGGCTGGTCCGTCCTGCGGAGGGCTTGAGGATTTGGACCGGGACGGCACCAAAACGGCATCCGGTTTTAAGATTCATAGGTCTTGATAAAATAAATAAGGGAGTGTGTTTATGGCCCCAGAAGAATCGGCGGGGAAACTGGATTTACTGGCGAAGAAGACCTTCAATGGCAGTCCAGAATTGATTAGAGTCGTGGATTTCCTTAATAAGACCCTGAAGTCCAAGAAGCTGATGTTTGGGCTGACCAAAGACCGGGATACGGGTGAGATGACCATCAGCATTTATGAGATTTAATATGGAGGATTAGGTTGATGAATCAATTCAGGGCTTTCTTAAAAGAGTTTATCGGTATTGTCATAGTTGCCTTTTTTCTGGCCATGATCCTCCGTACGTTTGTGATCGAAGGGCGGTGGATTCCCTCAGGTTCGATGATACCGACAATCCAGGTTGGTGACCGGGTAATGGTTAACAAATTCATCTATCACTTCAAGGAACCAGAGCGTGGAGATATTGTGGTATTTGAGCCCCCTGCAATCATTAATCAAAAGGACGACTATATCAAGCGCATCATAGGATTACCAGGAGACACAATAGAGGTAAAGGATGGCAAGGTATGGGTAAACGGTGAAGCTCTGAATGAACCATACATCGCCGAGACCCCAAATTATGAGTACGGGCCGGTGAAGGTCCCGGAACACGCGCTGTTTGTGATGGGGGATAACCGCAACATGAGTTACGACAGCCACCTCTGGAATGGCTGGCTGACCGAGGACCATATAAAGGGTAAAGCCTTTCTCATTTACTGGCCGCTTAATCATGTCAAGATTTTCGACTAGGAGGAAATGATGAGAATACTGGTTACCAATGATGATGGTCTCGATTCGCTGGGCCTGCATGTGTTGGCAGAGACCCTGGCGGAGATGGCGGAGATCTTTGTGGTGGCTCCTGACCGGGAGCGAAGTGGGACCGGTCATGGTATAACAGTTTTTGAACCCATAATGATCAAGCGTGTCGAAGGAGTGGCCAAGGCTAATAGTGCCTGGGTCGTCCATGGGACTCCGGTGGATTGCGTTAAGCTCGGGATTTCGGCTTTGCTCCCCCAGAAACCGGATTTGGTGGTTTCAGGTATCAATAAAGGAGCCAACCTTGGCTGGGATGTCCTTTATTCAGGGACGGTTTCCGCGGCCATGGAAGGAGTCATTATGGGAGTACCATCTATTGCTGTTTCTCTGTGTCTGGATGAAGGTCCGGTGGACTACGGATTTGCCGCCCGTTTTACCCGGGCGGTCTGTCGCCAGCTGGAAAAAGACGGTTTTGACCGGGATACGATAATAAATATCAACGTCCCCGGCCTGCCCCGACCTGATATCAAGGGTATGCGGGTGACCCGCCTGGGCAGGAGACAGTATGAGAATGTGTTTGAGGAACGTAAAGACCCCCGCGGTAACACCTATTTCTGGATGGGCGGGGATGTGGTTGAAGAGGACCAGGAACCGGACAGCGATGTGAGGGCTATTAATGAAGGCTTCATCTCGTTAACCCCGATTCATTTCGATCTTACCAATTATGAGATGGTGGAAAAGTACCGCCGGATATATCACGAGTATGTGGATCATATTTAGATGTTCTGGATCAGTTTACTGCTTAACTGCTTTCTGTTTTTCGCTATAATCAACCTTGGCCGTTGGGTCAAATACCGCCAGAAAGAGGGCCGGGAGCCGTTTCGGCCGTCAATCCTTTTTCCGGTGGCCTTGGGTACGGTTCTAACCCTGTTGGACGGCCTTCGGCTGGTATTTCTGCAGCAGCTGGTGGTGTTCTTAATTGCGGCTGTTCTGATCTATAAGTTAATTTCTGTTTTTCAGGGGAAGTAAAATCAGGTATAATTAAGAGGATTTGCTGTGGTAGTGGACCAGGGTAAATCTGTTCTGGAATATTAGCAAGGAGGGAACTTGATGAAGGTATACCCAACCCCACAAATAAGAAACGTTGCGATCATCGCCCACGGAGGTTCTGGAAAGACTACCTTGACTGAAGCCATGCTTTACAACACAGGCGTCACCAGCAGATTGGGCAGGGTGGATGATGGCAACACGGTATCCGACTTTTTACCCGAAGAGATTAAGCGCAAGATCAGCATCAGCACCAGCCTGGTGCCATGTGAGTACCGGGATCACAAGATAAATATCCTGGATACTCCGGGTTTTGCCGACTTTTTAGGAGAGGTCAGAGCCGCAGTGAAGGTGGCGGACAATGCTCTGGTAGTAGTCTCAGCCGTTGCGGGGGTTGAGGTGCAGACCGAAATGTTCTGGGAAGAGGCCCAGAATCTACCAAAGATAGTCTTCGTCAACCGGATGGACCGGGAGAACGCCAATTTCTACAAGGTGCTGGATGATCTTAAGGATAAATTCTCCGGTACGATCGTTCCTCTGCAGCTGCCCATCGGCGCGGAAGCCAACTTCAAGGGAGTTGTGGACCTGTTAAAGATGAAGGCCCTGATCTTTGAACCGGGCAGCGGGAAATACCGGGAAGAAGAGATTCCCGCTGATATGATGGCGGAGGTTGAATCCTATAAAGAACAGCTGATCGAAGCGGCGGCCGAGGGTGACGATGATCTCCTGACCAAGTACCTGGAGGGGGAAGAACTGACTGACGCAGAAATCAGGGTGGGGATTGCGGAGGCAGCTTCCAAAGGTGCAGTTGTTTTCGTATTCTGCGGTTCGGCCCTGAATAACATCGGGGTACTTCCGGTAATGGACTTTATCGTCGATTGCATGGCAGCACCTCAGGCGAACGCCGACAAAGATTTGTCCAAGGAACCCCTGGCGGCTCTGGTCTTTAAAACCATAGCTGATCCTTATATCGGCCGCTTGAACTTCTTCAAGGTAGTTCAGGGCAGCATAAAGGCGGATACGGCAGTCTACAACGCAACCAAGGAGAAAGAGGAAAAGCTGGGTCAGATCCTGGTCATGCGCGGCAAAGAGCAGCAGCCTGTGCCGGAGGCCAAAACGGGGGACATTGTGGCTGTGGCCAAACTCGCGGTAACCACCACCGGTGATATCCTGACGGTTAAGGCCAATCCCCAGGAGCTGCAGGGAATTGAGTTTCCGGAGCCAACTCTGGGTACCGCCATTGAACCCAAGGCCAAGGGAGACGAGGACAAATTGGGCAACGCCCTGCAGAAACTAATGGAAGAGGACCCAACTATCAGCCTGGAGAAGAATACAGAAACCAAACAGACTATTCTCCGTACCATGGGCGAAAGCCACACTGATATAATTGTCGAACGCCTGCAGCGCAAGTACGGAGTTGAGGTCAGAACCACCGAGATGCGCATACCCTACCGGGAGACCATCCGGGGACAGGTCCAGGTGGAAGGGAAACACAAGAAACAATCCGGGGGGCACGGCCAGTACGGTCACGTCTGGCTGCGGATAGAACCGGCTGAAGAGGAATTCGTTTTCGGCGAAGAGCTCTTTGGGGGTTCAGTGCCCAAGCAGTATGTCCCGGCAGTTGAAAAGGGTGTCAGGGAGGCTATGACCGAAGGAGTATTGGCCGGGTACCCGGTGACCAATATCAAAACCATACTGTATGATGGATCCTATCACTCGGTCGACTCATCAGAAATGGCTTTCAAACTGGCAGCCATCCTGGCATTCCGCAAAGGCATGGAACAGGCTCGACCGGTTTTGCTTGAACCCATATACAACGTGGAGGTTGAAATACCGGACCAGTTCATGGGAGACATCATCGGGGACCTGAACAGCAAACGGGGACGGGTATTGGGAATGGAACCGCAGGGCAAAAACCAGGTAATCAGAGCCCAGGTTCCCCTGAAGGAGATGCTCCGTTACAGTATTGACCTTAAATCAATCACCCAGGGACGCGGACGGTTCAAGATGGAGTTCGACCACTATGAGGAGGCACCTCCCAAGGTAGCAGAGGAAATAATCGAAAAATCAAAGCGAGAAAAGGAATAGACTAATAAAGGGCTCGGGAGCGAGCCCTTTGACTATCAGGAGACTTTTTCCTTTTGACTGCGGTAAAACGGCGGTGTAAAATAAGGGCTCATGTAAGCCAAACATGTTTTATGTTATAATCATTAATTAGAATTATGGGTGGAGGTTGCAGTATTCTAGTCAATCTCACCAGTTCTGAAGACGGGCCTAAAAATCCGTCACGGGCACATCGATGAAGATTCTGGTGTCAGCTTTCAACGCCCAGTTGGGGGTTGGTGCTGGGAGTTAAGGGTGTCGGGACAGCCTGCAACGGCATGCGGGAACTGACCCCCCACCCGTGGAGGCTCGAAGAAGAAATCCTTCGAGAAAACCTGCATTCGGTAGGAAGCTGGGTGCAGTGTAGCCTGCCTTGAGTGGTATGGGTGGATGAGACATAGAGGGACGGTGACCGATGGCCACGGTTCCGTTTCTTCTTCTGAAACCCCTGCTGCAAAAGAGGCTAAGAACTGGTAGAGGTTGTCGGGGAAATCCCCTAGACTGTGTGCCCAGGCACGACCCTCTGGGGATTAAAGTGTGCACTAAGTGGTAATCCAGCCTCGTGTACGGCGACGTCGCGGGTTGAGCGTAAAGGGAAACCGCCTGCTTGGCAACAAGTAGGATGTTCAACGGGAAAACCTGCTGGACCTAAGTCACAGCGTTTACTCAGAGGGTAACCTCCGCTTTAATGTACTGTTCAGGGAGTGTGTTTTTGGCAAGGCTCACTGATAACAACATATTTGTACCGGCCATGTGGGTCACATTCTTTACCTTTATCTCCGGTTTGATCATCAGCCTGGGTCTGGAGTCTATAATCAATGCCGTCCACGATCTTTTCATCTCATTTTTGTTCCTGGGACTGGTTATAATGTTGGGTATCATTTCCGATGCCATCGGAACTGCAGCCACGGCCGCTGATGTGGTTCCCTTTAACGCCATGGCCGCCAAAAAAATACCTGCTTCCAACCAGGCGGTCAGGATTGTCCGCAATGCGGATCTGGTAGCCAACCTTACTGCCGATGTGGTAGGGGATATCGCCGGAACCCTTAGCGGAGCGATAGGTGCTTCGATAGTATTTACGTTTAATGCCCGATATTCAATGTACTCCGTTGTCGATACAGTCTTCCTGGGAGCGGCTATGACCAGTCTGATTGCTGCATTGACGGTAGGAGGCAAAACCGTAGGCAAGAGTATTGCGATTAACAATGCCAATTCAATTATTCTTAAAGTAGCACGAATCTTGATGTGGTGGGAAAACCTCACCGGGATCGAGCTGTTCCGGGGAAGAAGGTGATTGACCATTCTGGAGAATATCAACAGCCCCTCCGATTTAAAAAAGCTCCCCCCAGCGAAGCTGAAGGGTTTATCCCAGGAGATCAGAGATCTTCTGGTTAACACGGTAGCACAGACCGGGGGCCACCTGGCCGCCAACCTGGGTGTGGTGGAATTGACACTGGCCCTGCATTACGTTTTCGAACTGCCGCAGGATAAGATAGTGTGGGATGTGGGTCACCAGTGTTACGTACATAAGATGCTTACTGGAAGATTGGCAAGAATGTCCAGCCTGCGCCAGTACCAGGGTCTGAGCGGGTTCCCTCGAGTGGATGAGAGTCCTTACGACATTTTTAATACCGGCCACAGCAGTACCTCGATTTCAGCGGCGGTTGGGCTGGCCTTAGCCCGTGACATTCAGCAGGAAGAACATTCTGTGGTGGCAGTCATCGGGGATGGAGCCCTAACCGGAGGCATGGCCTTCGAGGCCATGAACCACGCCGGTCACCTGGGACTTGACCTTACTGTAGTTCTCAACGATAACGCCATGTCCATCTCTCCTAATGTAGGAGCACTTTCCGGTTACCTTCGAAAACTACGCATGGATCCGGCGTATTCCCGTAAGAAAGAAGAGGTGGAGCAGGCCCTCCTACGGATCCCCGGGATTGGTGCCAATCTGGTGAAGGTAGCGGCCAAGATCAAGGATATGGTAAAGTACCTGGTCATACCCGGGATGCTGTTTGAGGAATTGGGATTCACATATTTGGGACCGATTGATGGTCACAATATTGAAGACATGATTGTGGTGCTCCAGAGAGCCCGTAACATAAAAGGTCCGGTATTGATCCATGTGATTACTGAAAAAGGAAGAGGTTATCCCCCCGCAATGCTGAACCCAGACGTGTTTCACGGCATTGGTCCATTTGACGTGGCAACTGGAAAAGCAATTAAATCGGGTGCCAAAACCTATACCCAGGTATTTGGTGAATTTATGGTCAACAAGGCCGCTGTTGACCACAGCCTGGTAGCCATCACCGCTGCTATGACCAGCGGTACCGGATTGGACAGTTTTGCTCAGCAATACCCGAACCGGTTTTTTGATGTGGGTATATGTGAAGAGCATGCGGTCACCATGGCCGCCGGCCTGGCCCAGGGCGGTATGAGGCCGGTGGTGGCGATCTATTCCACCTTTCTGCAGCGTGCTTTTGACCAGATTATCCACGATGTCTGCCTCCAGAACCTGCCGGTGGTCTTTGCCCTTGATCGGGCAGGGCTGGTAGGCGAGGATGGTCCTACTCACCATGGGGTATTCGACCTCTCTTACCTGCGCCAGATACCGAACATGGTGGTTATGGCCCCGGCTCATGAGGATGAATTGAATGATATGCTGGATTCAGCCCTGCAGTATGGGCAGCCGGTGGCCATACGTTATCCCCGTGGCAGCGGGGAAGGAGTCGAAATCAAGGACACCCCGAATTATCTGCACCCGGGTGAAGCAGAACTGCTGCAGCAGGGGGATCATGTCCTGCTGATCGCCATCGGCCGGACTGTCGGCATCGCCCGGGAAGCAGCGGCCAAGCTTCGTGACCGTGGGGTATCAGCAGCGGTAATCAATGCCCGTTTCGTCAAGCCCATGGATGAGAGGCTGATCAGCCTCTGGTCCAGCCACTGCCGGCGGGTGGTTACCCTGGAGGATAATGTCCTGATGGGGGGCTTTGGCAGCGGGGTGGCCGAAATCCTGAATACCCGGGGATTGAATGTGGAATTTCTGCACCTGGGCATTCCCGACTCGTTTGTGGAACACGGCGCGGTTACCCGTCTCCTGGAGGATGTGGGGCTTGAGGCTTCCTCGGTAGTCGAATCGGTAGTTAAACGCTGGCCGGAATTAAAGAAATTGAGAGCTATCAGGAGGATATGAGTGTCCGGCGAAAGAGCTGATATCAGGCTTCATCGAGATGGCTTGGCCTCCAGTCGTGAAAAGGCACGGGCCTTGATTTTAGCCG
>JBLNCH010000280.1:0-6874 GCA_050260485.1 Bacillota bacterium
CTTAAATTCTGGTTCGTATCATGAAACGGGTCAGAAAGGCAAGGTTAAAGAACAGAATGGGGATCTTTATGCAAAATACCTTGCAAGGAGAAACCTGGTTCTGCCGTATCTAATGGTAGAATGCTATTAGAAAGGATAGAACCATGCGGAAGATAACAGCAGTTTTTGTGACTGTAGCTATGTTCATGATTCTGGTTGCAACGGCGGCACTTGCGGGCTGGCCCGCCGAAATTTCGGATGTTGACAATCACTGGGCCCGGCAGCAGATAATAACCGCCATTGACAAAGGAATCATGAATGGGTTCGGAGATGGAAGGTTTCTCCCCAACCGGTCCCTGACCCGGGCGGAACTGGCTGTGGTATTGCAGAAGATGTTTGAACTGGATTACGGGGATATCCAGTTCTTTAAGGCCCCGGAGATCACAGATTATTACGACGATGTACCTAAGGGGACCTGGTACACAGAAGCGGCCATGCTTATGGCCATCAATCAGATTCTGCCCGGAGATTCGCGGGAGTTCAAACCCCAGCAGCCGGTAACCCGTCTGGAGGTTGCCCAGGCTATCACCCGGTGCTTCACCGTCAAGAAAATCCCGGTGGTAACCATCATGATGATGCCGATCTATGAGGATACCAAGGATATGGAAGGGGAACAGGCCATCGCTTTCATTACCAATACCGGCATTATGAAGGGCAACAACAACTACTTTAGACCTCATGATCCCCTGAAACGAGCAGAAGCGGCCTGTGTTTTTGTAAACACTTCCCATGTAATTGAACAATACAGCATAGAATAAAAAGACTATATAGAATTCTTGCTGGCTTGTTGAAGGACCGTAACCCCGGTCCTTTTTTTATATTCATCTTTGTTATGCGCAACCGGTAATCACTTGAACCAACTGTGGGGAAAGATTGCTCCGTTGTTCCGTGTTTGATTGGTTGCGTTTGCACCCTGCCATGATATACTGGTTTCGTAGCAAAAAAAGGAGGATGGCGTATGTTGGAGATTGCAGGAGTCTTAAACCAGAGGCGTTAAATTAAGCCGTAGACTCCTCAGTTTTAACGGGGTTCTTCTACGGCGTTGAGCTAAGGAGGAATCCGCTTTGAATTTAATAGAATTGGGATGGGATTCCGCCTGGGATGAATTGTTACCGGCGGTTTCCGAAGTAGAATATGGCGTGGGAAGGGTATCCGCAGAGCACAAACACCTGTACCGGGTGTTTACAGAGCAGGGTGAGACCCTGGCCCAGGTTTCAGGAAGATACCGTCATGATGCCCAAAGTCGTAGTGAATTTCCGGTGGTAGGGGACTGGGTTGTAATAACATCGGGTTCTGACCATGACCGGGCGATCATATGGGGGATTCTGCCCCGGCGGAACAAGTTTTCCCGTCAGGCTGCGGGTGAAAACGAGGAAGAGCAGGTGCTGGCTGCCAACATCGATGCCGTGTTTATTGTTAGTTCGCTGAATCGAGATTTTAACCTGCGCAGAATGGAACGCTACCTGGTTCTGACCTGGGAAAGCGGGGTCAATCCGGTCATTGTTCTGAATAAGGCCGACCAGTGCGAGGATGTATGCTCAAAAATTGCAGAGATAAGCTCGATTGCTCCGGGTGTTCCTGTTCACGCAATTAGCTGTGCAACCGGTCAGGGACTTGAACAGCTCATACCGTATTTTGGGATAGGGAAGACTGTGGCCTTGTTGGGTTCATCCGGGGTCGGCAAATCGACCCTGCTGAACTGTCTGCTGGGTGAGCCGGTTAAACGAACCGGTACCGTGCGTTCACAGGATGACCGGGGACGCCACACCACTACTCACCGGCAGATGCACATGCTGCCACAGGGCGGCCTCGTGATCGACACTCCCGGTTTGCGGGAGCTAAGACTGTGGGGATCAGACGAGGGACTCAGCAGCACCTTTGATGATATTGACGGGTACAGTTCCCGGTGCCGGTTTGCCGATTGCCGGCACCAGGGGGAGCCGGGCTGTGCGGTGATGGAAGCGCTGGATTCCGGTGAACTTGACTGGGCCCGCTACCAGAGCTATCTCAAACTGCAAAAAGAAATGGCCTACATCTCCCGCAGGGAAAACCTCTTTGAGGCTTTGGAGGAAAAAGCGAAATGGAAACAAATCCATAAGGAGATCAAGCGCATCAAGAAACGTTAAAGACTCTCTTTAGAAGAACCGGTAAACGGCTGCCAATTCAATGTGGCAGCCGTTTTTGTTAATGGATACTTTGGATTAGCGTTATAAAACTGTTGAGGGGTTTATCACCGGCAGGATGTCACCAGGTCATCCGAACTGAATAGCCTACAAAAAAGTTTCTAGAAAGAGTTGACTCTCCTGTAGGGAGAGGCTTTAGTATGTGATCATAATCGAATGCGCAGGAGATTATATCATGTTCAGGATTGGTGTTTTCTCAAAAATGACTAAGGTTACGGTTAAGACCTTGCGGTACTATGACGAACTGGGACTTCTCAGTCCCTGCTACGTTGATCAGACTACAGGATACCGTTACTACGCGGCCAGTCAGATGCCGCGTCTCCACCGGATTCTGGCCCTAAAACAGTTAGGCTTCTCGCTCGGTGAAATCGTTGATGCCCTGGAGCATGATTGTTCTACGGAAAAGATGATCGATTACCTGGAAAGCAAACAGCAGTTTATATCAAAAACGATTGAATCCGAGTATAAGAAGCTGAAGCAGGTAGAGAACTACCTGAAAATATTGAGACAGGAGGCTGATTATATGACTTATGATGTCATACTTAAGGAACTTCCCTCTGTAATAGTAGCTTCGATGAGAAGGGTTATTCCGAACTACGATGCCTTCAACGAGATATACCCGGAAATGGGAGCGATCATGCAAAAGGATAATGTCCGCTGCACCAGCCCGGCGTACTGTTTCACCATATTTCATGATGATGAGTATAAAGAAAAAGATATCGATGTCGAGATTTGTGAGGCAGTCGTGAGTCCAGCTCAGGATTCGGAAAAGGTAAAGTATAAAAGAATAGATGGTGTACCGACGGCGGCCTGCATCATCCATAAGGGACCCTACAATACCATCGGTATGTCGTACAGCGCTGTAAACCGGTGGATTGAGGAAAATGGTTACGAGATTGCGGGACAGCCGCGAGAGTCCTACCTTGACGGGATCTGGAACAAAGAGAACCCGGAGGATTGGATTACAGAAATTCAGATTCCAGTCCGGGCTAAGAAACAGTGAGGGTTAATTCCGCTAAGGTCTGTCTGGTCTGCAGGTGCTGACTGATCCAATTGCAATATAACCGACAGTCCGGGTTGGCAGGAGGCGGGATCAGCCAACGGGGCGGCAGATCCACAGAGCCGCGGGGGTGCTTGGTGAAGCACCCCCGCTTATTTATTCGGAATGAAATTAACGATGGGCAAACAGATTCCCGGCGATCAAAGGCCAACTCCGGGAAAGGGCAGATAATACCAGTATTTTTTTGAAACTTATATGTAAGAGCAATCGTATAAACAATAGACAGAAAACGATTTGATTAATAATTCTTTTACAATATTTTACATGGCGCAATAGCCTTGCCCTTTAATGAGTGTAAGCGGAGTACTACCGGCCAACCGAAAAATTACGGCTTACATACTTGGTAACCATTATGAACCAGTCAAAAAAGGTTACTTTACAGAAAGGGGAACTGGCATGGAACCGAATATGGTCAATCCGCATGAAAAGCCGGTAGTTGTTCAACCCGTCCAGAGGAAACAATATTTAACCGTCCTCTTTATATTTATGCTGTTCCTTATTGGCTGGTTGGGGGCCAATGTCTATATCCGAATTGAAATCAACCGTTTTTCGAGCCTGGTCGAGCAGGGTAAATACGGCGAGGCCAGTGACTTGTATATCCACGCCGCCGGCTTTCTTCCTGGCGGGAAGGATATGTGGTTAAAGGACCGGTTTAGAGAGGAACTGGAATCCAGATTGGACCTCCTGGTTGAGGAGTACCTGAGCAACAGGGTGGAATATGGAGAGGTGGAAGCATGCCTGCAGGTTATTGACGAAATAGGATTAAGCCCGGCCAACCTGAGGAAATGCCAAGCCTTGGTTACCGCTGAGGATGCGAGCAGAAAAAGCGACGAGCACCGGGCCATCTCCATAGTCGAGAAGGCTCTGGAAGATTACCCCGGGGACGCTCTGCTGGAGGCGCAACTGGCCCGGTACCGGAAAAGGGCCGCTGAGCTGGTGTTGTATAACGGCCCGGTAGAGCATATCTTCTTTCACCCGTTAATTGTCTATCCGGATAAGGCCTTCGATGATGACAAGACAGCCCAGGGTTTGAATGAATATATGGTTACGGTCAGGGAGTTCAACCGGATACTGGACTCATTGTACGAACAGGATTATATACTGATCGATATCCATGAGATATTTGAGGAAAGGACCAATAACGGCAAGACCGAACTGGTCACAAAGGATTTGTGGCTGCCAAAGAACAAGAAGCCGCTCATTCTGTCAATTGATGACCTGAATTTCTATCCCTACATGAAGGAAAACGGCATGAACCATAAGCTGGTGCTTGACAGCGAGGGCAATGTGGCCGCGTATTCAATCAGCCCGGAGGGGAAGGAAATCATCGCCTACGACACGGAGATTGTTACCATACTGGATAGATTTGTTGCCGAACACCCCGACTTCTCATATAAGGGAGCCAAGGGTATTATCGCTCTGACCGGATTTAACGGCGTTCTGGGATATCAGACCAATGCTGTCGGTTCGCCTTCCTATGCTGCCGAGAAAGAACAGGCACTGGCGGTAATTAAGCGATTGAAGGAAACAGGCTGGTCGTTTGCCTCCCACGGGTACGGGCACATAGATACCGCCCGGCGCAGTCTGAGCGATCTTATCGAAGATGCTGAAAAGTGGAAGGTTGAAGTAGAGTCCTTGATCGGACCGACCGATATATATATTTATCCCTACGGCAGCAGTGTGCCCACCACAGATCCGCGCTTTCAATATCTGCAGCAGAGCGGATTCAAGGTTTTCTGCGGAGTTGGCCCGAGGGAATACCTGAGATACTACCCGGATTCAATAGTAATGGACCGCCGTCATATCGATGGGATCGCCTTCTGGAAGCAGCCTGAAACCTTGACGGACCTTTTTAATGTGAATGAGGTAATTGACCCGGTTCGACCGCCTCTATGATAATAAGGCCACAAATTATTATCCCAACCGGGCGTGAGACCGGGACAGCTAAATAAGGTGACAGAGGGACGATTATAAACGTGCCCTGTCGTCATATGGAGGAAGCAAGGGAATGTCGCAACCCCCTTGCTTTCCTTTTTGGGTTCAAACCAGACAGGATATATCATAATAAACATAGAAGAACTCGAGGCATAGCCCTTCCATCAAAGGCGTATAACGGTAAGGCTTGTAAGGAAACGGGGGAATTGAGATGGAAAAGACGGTGGTGCGTCAACTGATGCGGGACGCCAGCCGGTATGCTGATAGGGAAGTGCAGGTCAGCGGTTGGATCAGGAGCAATCGGGACCAGAAATCATTTGGCTTTCTGTCCCTTAATGATGGCACCCATTTTAATGCCGTGCAGGTAGTTTATGAGAGAGAATCACTCAGTAATTATGAAGAAGTCGCTCGTTATCGGGTGGGCTCGGCGGTTACGGTGCGGGGAATCTTAGTAGAGACCCCGGAAGCAAAACAGCCCTTTGAAATCAAGGCCCGGGAGATTGCACTTGAAGGGGAGGCTCCTGAGGATTATCCTATCCAGCCCAAACGGCATACCCGTGAGTTCCTGCGGGAAGTGGCTCATCTCAGACCGCGGACCAATCTCTTCTCGGCGGTGTTCCGCGTCCGGTCACTGGCTGCTTTTGCGGTACACCAGTTCTTCCAGGAACGGGGGTTTGTTTATGTGCATACACCGATAATTACCGCCAGTGATGCGGAAGGTGCCGGCGAGATGTTTCGGGTAACCACCCTGGATCCCCAAAGCCCTCCTGTGACCGATCAGGGGGAGGTAGACTTCACCCGGGATTTCTTTGGCCGCAAGACCAATCTTACCGTGAGCGGACAGTTGGAGGCGGAGGCTTTTGCCCTGGCGTTCCGGGATGTATACACCTTCGGTCCTACTTTTCGCGCGGAGAATTCCAACACGGCGCGGCATGCAGCCGAGTTCTGGATGATAGAGCCGGAAATGGCTTTTGCCGACCTGCAGGATAATATGCGCATGGCGGAAGCTATGGTAAAACATGTTATTACGTATGTTTTGGAAAACGCGCCGGAAGAGATGAACTTCTGCTTTCAATTTGTTGATAAAGGGCTGCAGGAGCGTTTACTGTCGATCGTGGAGCAGGATTTTGCTCATGTTACTTATACCAAGGCTGTGGAAATCCTCCAGGGTTCCCGGGAGAGGTTTGAATACCCGGTGGAGTGGGGAAGCGACCTCCAGACCGAGCATGAACGCTACCTGACGGAAAAGGTCTTTCAACGGCCGGTATTTGTGACCGACTATCCCCGCGATATCAAGGCCTTCTACATGCGGCAGAATGATGATGGAAAAACGGTAGCGGCCATGGACCTGCTGGTTCCGGGGGTAGGAGAGCTGATCGGAGGCAGTCAGAGGGAAGAAAGAGCCGACCTATTGGAAAAGAGGATGGCGGAGGTGGGAATAAATAAGGAGGATTTATGGTGGTATCTTGAGCTCAGGAAATACGGCGGCGTAAAGCACGCCGGATTCGGGGTGGGGTTTGAGCGGCTTATTATGTACCTGACCGGAGTGAGCAACATCAGGGACGTGATACCGTTCCCCAGGACTGTAAGCTCCTGCGAGTTTTAGGTAACCGATATTGACTACGGCTCTGAGGATAAATTTGGCGCTCTCAGATAA
>JBLNCH010000281.1:0-8066 GCA_050260485.1 Bacillota bacterium
AACGTCAACCGGTTTCGCAGGGCGATGGGCCGTCAACTGGCCCGGGAGATGAAGGTTGATGCCGATATCGTTATTGCGGCACCGGACTCCGGAACCTCTGCGGCTCTGGGGTTTGCCGAGGAATCGGGGATCAGGTTTGAAGAGGGGCTGATTAAGAACCGGTATATTGGCCGCACCTTTATTCAACCCAGTCAGAAAATGCGTGATCTGGGAGTCAGGCTGAAGCTTAATCCGGTGGAGGAAGCGGTAAAGGGCAAGCGCGTCATCATGGTGGATGACTCCATCGTGCGCGGAACCACCAGCAAAAAGATAGTGAGAATGCTTAGAGAGGCAGGGGCTTCCGAGGTTCATATGGCGGTAGCCTCACCTCCTACCCGGTACTCGTGTTTTTATGGAATTGATACCTCTGCCCGGGAGGAATTGATTGCTGCTAAAATGGATGTAGAGGGTATTCGGGAGTTTATCGGTGCGGACAGCCTGCATTATCTTACCCTGGGAGGGATGTATGCTTCGGCTAACCGGGATGCGAGCAACTTCTGTGCCGCCTGTTTTAATGGGCATTACCCGATACCGATTCCCGATGCGGGAAAAGTGGGGAAAAGCAGTCTAGAGCAGACGGAAGGGGGATGTTAGGTGAGCGAAGGCATGGATTATCGCCAGGCCGGGGTAGATATTGACGAGGCAGACAGGGCAGTAGATCTGATATCTTCCCTGGTCAGATCTACAAAAACCCCCGGGGTCATGTCTGACATCGGCGGTTTTGCGGGCTTCTTCCGCCTGGATACCGAACGCTATCCCCAGCCGGTATTAATATCGGGAACCGATGGAGTGGGGACCAAGCTGAAGGTTGCCCAGATGACAGGGGTTCATGATACCGTGGGTATCGACCTGGTCGCCATGTGCGTGAACGATATCCTGGTCAGCGGGGCCGAGCCCCTGTTCTTCCTGGACTACCTGGCGGTGGGCAAGCTGATACCGGAGCGGGTTCAGGAGATTGTGAGAGGGGTAGCCGAGGGATGCAGACAGGCCGGCTGTGCCCTGATAGGCGGAGAAACTGCAGAGATGCCCGGTTTTTACCGGGAGGATGAGTATGATATGGCGGGATTCGCGGTAGGCGTGGCCAATCAGGACCGGATTATAACCGGTCAGAACACCGCCCGGGGTGATGCAATAATCGGGCTGGCCTCTTCAGGCCTACATTCCAATGGTTATTCACTGGCCCGTAAAGTCCTGTTTGAGAAAGCGGGGTACACACCGGACCAGTACCTGAATTCCCTGGGGAAGACCCTGGGAGAAGAGCTTTTGATTCCTACCCGTATCTACGTAAAGAGTGTCCTGGAACTCATGCAGACCGTCAAGGTTAAGGCAATGGCTCACATAACCGGAGGTGGTATCCCCGGCAACCTGAAACGGGTTATCCCTCCGGGACTGGAGGCTCATATTGCGGCCTCGGCCTGGAATCCTCCGCCAGTATTCGCGCTGTTGGCGGAACTAGGACAGGTTGCATACCCGGAGATGTTTCGGACCTTTAATATGGGAATCGGGTTCATCCTCATAGTTGAACCCGCACAGGTTGAAACATCGCTGTCGGTTTTAAGGAGAATGGGTGAATTCCCGGTAATCCTCGGAGAGGTACGTTCCGGGGAACGGGGCGTTGTAATCGACTAAGGCTAGGAAAAGGAGTACTTGCAGAATGTTAAGGGTGATGCCCCGACCGGTATCCCGGCTTAAACTGGCGGTACTGGCTTCGGGAAGAGGTTCAAATTTCGAGGCCTTGCAGACGGAGATTGATGACCAAGGGCTACCCGCGGTTATCCGGGTGGTAATCTCAGACAAGGAGGAGGCCCCGGTTCTTGAAAAAGCACGCTTGCGGGGTATTCCGGCCTGCTACATAAACCCCGGCCAATTTGCCGACCGGCAGCTTTATGAAGAGGAGTTGGTCAGGGTTTGTGAAGATTATGAAGTTGACCTGGTAGTCCTGGCGGGGTATATGCGTATCCTGGGGGAAACCTTTATCCAGTCATACCGGTGGAGGATAATAAATATACACCCCGCACTGCTGCCGTCTTTCCCGGGACTGAATGCCCAGCGGCAGGCCCTGGAGTACGGGGTGCGTTTCAGCGGGTGCACGGTTCATTTTGTAGATCCGGGGGTGGATACAGGGCCGATAATACTCCAAGCGGTAGTTCCTGTTAACCCCGGTGATGACGAGGATTCCCTGTCACAAAGAATTCTCAAGGAGGAGCACCGGCTGTTGCCCCAGGCAGTCCGGCTGATCGCCGCCGGACGTCTGGAGCTTAATGGCAGGCGGGTAACCATTTTACCAGAGGAGGTAGTATGATGAGCAGGAGAGCCCTGATTAGTGTTTCTAACAAGGATGGAGTAGTTGAGTTCGCGCAGGGTCTGGAGGCACTGGGATGGGAGATGATTTCCACCGGGGGGACCTACGATCTGCTGAAGCGTTCGGGGGTTAGTGTAACCAGAGTGTCGGATGTAACCGGCTTTCCGGAGATCCTGGATGGCAGGGTCAAAACCCTGCACCCGGGGATTCACGGGGGAATACTGGCCCGCCGCATACCTGAACACCTGCAGCAGTTGGAACAGAACAGGATTGAACTGATCGATATGGTGGTTGTTAACCTGTACCCGTTCCGGGAAACCGTACAGAAACCGGGGGTTACTCTGGAAGATGCTATCGAAAACATAGACATCGGGGGTCCTACCATGATCCGCTCGGCCGCCAAGAACTACCAGGATGTGATAGTGGTGGTTGATCCGCGGGAATACCCGGCTATCCTGGAGGAACTCCGGGCACAGGGGGATATCGGTACCGAAATGCGCTTTAAGCTGGCCAAGCAGGCTTTTGCCCACACCGGTTTTTACGATTCCATGATTGCCCAGTACTTGGGTGGTCTGATGGGGGAAAAGTTCCCCGAGATTCTGGTCTGGGGTGGTGAAAAGATACAGGAGATGCGGTATGGCGAGAATCCTCACCAGTCAGCCGCCTTCTACCGCCAGGCCCTGGCCGGAGGAGGACTGCCCCTGGCCAGGCAGTTGAACGGTAAGGAACTTTCCTATAATAATATGATCGATGCGGAGGCCGCCTTTGCCCTGGTGATGGAATTCGAGGAGCCGGCCTGTGTGATAATCAAGCATACCAATCCCTGCGGGGCGGCTATCGGTAAGAATCTCTCGGATGCTTACTGCCGAGCTTTCAATGCCGACCCGGTTTCAGCCTTCGGCGGCATAATCGCCTTCAACCGCCCGGTTGATGCGGAAACCGCCAGGCACGCGGCTGAGCCTTTTATGGAGGTCATAATCGCCCCTGGTTATGAGGCATCAGCCCTCTCGATCCTGTGCGCGAAGAAGAACCTGCGGCTGTTGGAACTGCCGATGGAGAGGCCAAGCGGTCTGCAGATGAAGAGTGTGGTGGGGGGCATGCTGGTTCAGGATCTGGACACTATTCCCCTCAATCCGAGCGAACTCAAGGTGGTAACGGAGAGGAGACCTTCGGCGGAGGAACTGGCGGAACTAGTCTTTGCCTGGAAGGTGGTCAAGCATGTGAAATCGAATGCCATCGTAGTCACCAGGGATAAAACCAGCCTGGGGGTTGGGGCCGGCCAGATGAACCGTGTAGGCTCGGCCAAGTTGGCCCTGGAACAGGCGGGAGACCGGAGCCGGGGAGCTGTATTGGCTTCCGATGCCTTCTTCCCCTTCAAGGACACGGTTGAATTGGCCGCCGCATACGGCATAACCGCCATAATTCAGCCCGGCGGATCGGTGCGTGATCAGGAGAGTATCGATGAATGCAACCGGCAAGGCATAGCTATGGTCTTTACCGGCGTCCGCCACTTCAAACACTAACATACATCGATTTGCATCACGGGGACAGTCCCCATGATTCACGTGATTCAACCTGAACAGGAGGTATTGAGCCGTGAGTAAAAATGTGCTGGTCATTGGACAGGGTGCCCGGGAACACGCCATGGTCTGGAAACTAAGGCAGAGCAGGGAAATAGGACGGATCTTTGCGGTGCCGGGAAATGCGGGTATCGCGGAGATTGCGGAATGCTTTGATGTCAAACCGGATGCGAAACACCTGCTGGACCTGGTAGACAGGAAGAAGATTGATCTGACCGTGGTCGGTCCGGAGGTTCCCCTGATGGAAGGGATAGTTGATGAGTTTGAGGCACGGGGAATGAGGATTTTTGGACCCCGCCGCAACGCAGCCCTGCTGGAGGGAAGCAAGGTCTTTGCCAAGAACCTCTTAAAAAAGTACAACATCCCTTCCGCCGATTACGGTTCATTCTCCGATATAAATGAAGCCCGTGCTTACCTGAGGGAAAAGGGTGCTCCCATTGTCGTTAAGGCGGATGGATTGGCCGCCGGCAAGGGAGTGGTTGTGGCAATGAATGAAGAGACTGCCCACCAGGCCCTGGATACGATCATGCTGGACAGGGCATTTGGGGATGCAGGCCGGGAGGTGGTCATCGAGGAATGCCTGCAGGGTGTTGAAGTAAGCGTCTTTGCTCTCTGTGATGGCAAAACCGTGGTGCCCATGGTTGCGGCTCAGGACCACAAACGGGTTTTTGACGGAGATGAAGGCCCTAACACGGGAGGTATGGGTGCCTACAGTCCCCCGCCCTTCTATACCGAGGAATTGCACCAGCGGGTGATGAAGGAGATAATGGAACCGGTAGTCAAGGCCATGGCCGCCGAGGGCCGTTCCTACAAAGGCGTTCTCTATGCCGGGTTGATGCTGACCGCTGACGGTCCCAAGGTATTGGAATTCAACGTCCGCCTAGGGGACCCTGAGGCCCAGGTGATCCTGCCCTTAATGGAGACCGACTACCTGACGGTTCTGGAAGCGGTGATCGACGAAAAACTTGACCAGACCCCGGTTACTTTTCAATCCCAGGCCAGTGTATGCGTGGTTCTCGCCTCCGCTGGATACCCGGGCAGTTATAAAACCGGGCATATAATTACCGGATTGGATAATGTATCTCCGGGTACCCAGGTGTTTCATGCCGGGACCAGGCGGTATGGGTCTCAGCTGGTGACCGACGGGGGAAGGGTTCTGAGCGTGGTCAGTACCGGGAATACCATAAACGAGGCCATTGACCGGGTTTACGCCGAAATTCCCCGTATCCATTTTGAAGGGATGCACTACCGCAAGGATATCGGAAGGCGGGCGTTGAAATAAGAAAGAGGAAATGCGATGGGTTCAGACGCAGGACGTGAAAACTCCAAAAGAACCCCCAATTACCACCTGAGACGGCTCCTGGTGGTCGTTGTTCTTCTGGCCGCAGTGGCTTTATTTGTATATACCCCGACCCGGGAGTTTATTAAAACCACGGTTTTGCTGGGAATGCCGGCCCTGGTGGTTTGGAGCTACCACCGCCGGTTCAAGAGGTTCTCCTGGACCTGGTGGGCTTCATCCTTGATACTCCTGGCCCTTATTGCGGGTTACGTGTTTATGCTGCTGGGGCTTCCCGAGAAAATAGCGGTTAAGAATATTGAGCGGGAAGCAGGAATCTATCTAACCCAGGGCAAATATGACCAGGCTATCGAAAAGTACCGGGAGCTGGAACACTATGACCGGAAGGACAGGATGGAACGAAAAATCGGCGAAGCCGAGAAGCAGAAGGGGTATGATGCCTCCTACAGGCAGGCCCGGAAAATGGCGGCCGAAGGAAACTACACCGAGGCCCGCCGCCTGCTGGAGGAGATTCCCCTCGAAGCCATAGTGTACCCTCAGGCCCGCGAATTATTACGAGAGCTGGAAAAGGACTGATAGTATGGTTGACTTGCAGACAATTAAGGATGATCCTATCATTAGACAATATATGGATATGGCCAACCAATTCATGGGCAATATTGGGGCTATTGAACACAATATAGCACATGCCAATCTAGTAGCTTCCTTAAGTTATGACATTATATTTACTCTGGGTTACCCCCGCCGGGAAGCGGAAGTAGCAGCCATAGCAGGGTACCTTCATGATATCGGCAACCTGGTAAACCGTTACGGGCACGGCACCTCGGGAGCCATTATGGCTTTTGAGCATCTGCTTAAGCTGGGCATGGACCCCGAAGAGATAGCAACCATCATGGGAGCTATTGCCAATCACGAGGAACATGCCGGTGGTTATGCGGTAAATAACGTTTCAGCGGCTGTCATTCTGGCTGATAAATCGGATGTCAACTACTCACGGGTACGCAAGCCGGATGAAAGCTGCTTTACCGCCCGGGACCGGGTGAACTACGCTGCCAAAGATTCAACCCTTTCCATTGATGCCATGGATCGTTTAATAGCCATGAAGCTCCAAATTGACACCAGGATCTGCAGCGTTATGGACTACTTTGAGATTTTCCTGACCAAGATGATGATGTGCAAGCGGGCAGCGGAGTACCTGGGCTGCCGTTTTGAATTAACCATTAATGAAGTGAAGCTACTTTAAGGGGGGATACCGTGTTTGAACAGAATCCAGGAGTAAATAGCACGGAATTGCTCGCCAGGGCCTTCTCAGTCCTGCAGAGTGAAGAGGAGTACTGTCAGTTCTTAAAGGATCTCTTTACCACGGGTGAGTTAGAGAATTTGGCACAGCGCTTAATCGTCGCCAACATGCTTGACGGATCCGATACCTATACCCGGATTGCCGAAAACACCGGAGCCAGCACAGCTACCATCAGCCGGGTGAAACGTTTTTTAACCGGCGGTTTCGGAGGATATCAACTGGTTCTGGAGCGACTTAGAGAAAAAGGTGTTCTGTGATGAAAAACCGGGAGATAGTAAAAGGGGCCAAGGATTTTCTGCCGCCAGAGGCAGCGATGAAACGGGAGTTCGAGAACCGGACCGTGGAGACCTTTACCCGTTGGGGATACCGGGAGGTGATTACCCCTACCTTCGAATACCTGGAGGTGATCGAAGCCGGAACGGGGCAGGGGATCAGGGAGGAGTTGTTCCTCCTGCAGGACCGGGATGGGCGTCTGCTGGCATTAAGGCCGGAGATGACCATTCCAATAGCGCGTATTGTCTCCACCAAATTCCGCGAATTCGAAGGGGTCTTACGCCTCTTTTACAATGCCAACATATTTCGGCACGCCCTGCCGCAAATGGGGCGGTATCAGGAATTTTATCAACTGGGAGTTGAGCTCATCGGAGCCTCGGGAGCTATGGCCGATGCGGAAGTCATTGCCCTGGCGGCCGAGGTATTAAAGCAACAGGCGTTAGAATTTAAGATCAGCCTGAATCACATCGGCATTTTCAATAACCTGCTGCACCAGAGTGGGCTGGCCGAATCAGCCCGGGACGGTATAAAACAACTGATATTAAAGAAGGATCTGGTGGGGCTTAATAAGATGTTATCCGGACTGCCAATGGCGCCTGAGCTGCGAGAGGTAATGCTGGAAATGCCCTTGCTGCACGGTGCGCCCCTGGTTCTGAACCGGCTGGAAGCCATACGGGGGATCCCCGGTGTTGAAGATGCCGTAAACGAGCTGTCAGATGTCTACAACCACCTGGCGGCATATGGAATTCAGGACGATGTGGTAATTGATTTGGGAATACTGCGAGGCTTTGATTACTATACCGGCATCATTTTTGAAGGGTATTCTCCCCGCCTGGGTTATCCGCTCTTGGGGGGTGGGCGTTATGACAACCTGCTGGATAAGTTCGGCTGTCCCCGGGTTGCTACCGGGTTTGCCGTTGGCATAGAGAGAGTCCTGCTGGCCTTAGAACAGCGTATCTGCCCGCCCCGGGAGGTCTTGGAGGTAGCAGGATATGATATAGAAGCGGTACTGAACAAAGCCCGGGAGCTCCGGGAACAGGGCAAAATCGTAACCGTCGATTTAAGCGGTAAGGACTGTGACGAAAAGGTAGTGGTGAGGCCCTGGAACCAAGGCTGAAGATTGACAGGTGCGGCGGCGGGTGCTAAACTTCTTGAGTATAATACTTTAATCTGTTAAAGTGAGGCGGACATGAATCCCGAGCAACTGACGATAGCCCTTCCCAAAGGGAAACTCCTCGAACCTACCCTAAAGCTTCTCTCACACTTGAATCTTCC
>JBLNCH010000282.1:0-3476 GCA_050260485.1 Bacillota bacterium
CTCAATCTCTTGTTTTGTGCCTTTCTGTCGCTGATTAGCACAATTCAATTGTATTGATGGGCGTCTCTTTTTTCAAAGATCGTTCTTAAGCATTACAGGAATGCTCCTACCAGTTTTTAAATGTCAGGTGTTTAACCCATCTTATATCATCCCGGGTGGGGTAGTCCTTGCGGTAATGGGCTCCCCGGCTTTCCTTACGCCACAGGGCAGCCTGGATCATTACCCTGGCAACGGTCAGCATGTTGACGGCCTGATAGTAGTCCAGCTCGTTCTGGCCCCGGCCGAGTTCCCGGCCCAGCCTATTCAGCTCGCCGGCGGCGGTCTTCAAGCCCGCCTCATCCCTTATAATACCGACGTGTTCCCACATAACGCTTCTCAAGGCCTGACGTATCTCGGCCGGCTCGCGGTTTCCCACCGGGATATGCAGGTTATCCTCCTGCCGGCAGTTTGCCAAAATCTCCTCAACATCTACCGTTCGGCGATACATCATGGATCGGGAGGCTTCGACTATCCTCTGTCCAAAAACCAGCCCGTCCAGGAGGCTGTTGCTGGCGAGGCGATTGGCACCGTGGACCCCGTTGCAGGCCACCTCCCCGCAGGCGTACAATCCATAGATTGAGGTTTCTCCGTAAGTATTGGTCTTGACCCCGCCCATCATAAAGTGTGCGGCCGGTGATACCGGTATCGGGTCCCGGGTAAGGTCATATCCGTATTGCAGACAGGTGCGGTGAATGTTGGGAAACCGCGCAGTAGGATTAGGTAAATGGCTGACATCCAGGAAAACATGATCACTGCCGGTCTGGCTCATCTCATTCCAGATAGCCCGGGCCACAATATCCCGGGGCGCCAGTTCTCCCAGAGCATGGTACTGCGGCATGAATCTTTCCTGCTTGGTATTCAGCAGCCGGGCGCCTTCGCCGCGTACCGCCTCCGATATCAGAAAGCGCTGGCTGGTGTCAGTAACCAGCACTGTGGGGTGGAATTGGATAAATTCCATATCGACCAGTTCACACCCGGCCCGGAAACACGCAGCCATGCCATCGGCAGTCGCGATATCAGGGTTAGTGGTGTATTTGAATAACTGCCCCACACCCCCTGTCGCCATGATGGTGGCCTTGGCCAGGTAAATAGCCTTTTCCTCACGTTTGGCATCAAGCACCAGGGCCCCCTGACACTCGTTGCCTGTATTAAGAATATCAATCAGAAACTGGTCTTCTTTAATAATTATATTGGGCTCCTGCAGACAGCTCTTTACCAGGGCCTGCCGGATCGCCTCCCCCGTCGCATCGGCGGAATGGAGGATGCGGGCCTTGCTGTGGGCCGCCTCCCGGGTTAAAGCAACTGAGCCGTCCACCATATCAAACTGTGCACCCAGCCTTATAAGCTCTCTGACCCGGTCGGGGCCTTCTGTAACCAGAATGTTCACCGACTCTATATCACATAACCCGGCACCGGCTTCCAGGGTATCCTCCAGGTGCAAAAAGGAGGAATCCTCCTCGTGTACTGCGGCGGCTATCCCCCCCTGGGCCAAACCGGTATTTGAATCCTTCAATGTCTTCTTGGTCAGTACCATCACCCGGCCGAATTCTGACGCTTTCAAAGCAGTAAACAGCCCGGCAATACCACTGCCAATTATTAAGTAATCCGTCCTGAATACCGGCACATCCGGTTCAATTGCTGAGATATATCGACTGATCTGCATGTTAATCTCGTTCTTTCCCGTGCCGTCAGCATGAATCATATCATTCCATTATGCAAAATCCCTGGAATCACGAAATATTTAGCATCCTCTCCAGGGAACAATAGGCCTTCCCCCTGATCTCCTCCGGCACTTCGATTTTGTGCTCCAGGGTATCCATCACCCGGGCAAGGTTCTCCAGAGTGGTTAGTTTCATATTCGGGCATAGGAAGTCCTCACGGGCAATATGAAACACCTTATCGGGGAACCGCTTCTTCAACTGGTGCAAAGGCCCGGCTTCAGTTCCGATTATGAACTCCTTGGCGGGACTCTTCTCGACGTACTTCAGAATTCCCCCGGTGGATAAGGCTTCATCCGCCAGTTTGATTACCTCGGGCCGGCACTCCGGGTGTACCACCACCGGAGCCTGTGGGTGCCGGGCCTTCTGCTCCAGAATCTCCTGGGCGGTCACATTATGATGGGTGGGGCAGTACCCGGGCCAGCATTCAATCTCCCTTCCGGTTTTCAAGGCCAAGAAATTACCCAGGTTTTTGTCAGGTACAAACAGAATCGGAAATTCCGGGGGAATCGAATTTATCACCTGTATAGCATTGGAAGAGGTACAACATATATCACTCTCGGCTTTGACCTCAGCCGATGAGTTGACGTAGCAAACCACTTTGGCCTCCGGGCGGGAGGCTTTCCACTTCCGCAACTTGTCGGCGGTAATCATGTCTGCCATTGGACAGCCGGCCGCTGGTTCCGGCATAACCACCAGCTTCTCCGGGTTAAGTATCTTGGCACTCTCCGCCATAAAGCTAACTCCGCAGAAAACGATCACACTGGCCTGGGTGTTGGCTGCATCCCTGGCCAGCTGCAGTGAATCACCCACCAGATCTGCCAGGTCCTGAATCTCGGGACGCTGGTAGAAATGGGCCATAATCACAGCATTAAGCTCCCGTTTGCGTTCTTTGATGAAATTAACCAGCTGATCAGACATTTGATTCCCTCTTTGATGATATATTGATAACGTACAGCCGGACGATGACATAGCAATCTGTTTCAAACCGGGTCTGAACCGGCCATTTACCGGACAGTGCCGGCCGGTTCAGTACCGGTTCTCGTCTCAATGATCCTGTTTTCGGCATCAACAAATATCATCCTGGGCTGGAATGTCTTACACTCCTCGTCACTCATTACCGCATAGGTTATGATGATTACTTGGTCTCCTGGCTGCACCAGACGGGCTGCAGCGCCGTTCAGACATATAGTCCCTGAGCCCCTGGTACCTTCAATGACATAAGTTTCAAACCGCGCCCCGTTATTATTATTAACAACCTGCACCTTCTCATTAGGCAAAATATCGGCCGCGTCCATCAGGTCCCGGTCAATAGTTATACTGCCCATATAATTCAAGTTAGCCTCTGTAACTACGGCCCTATGAATCTTGGATTTGAACATTGTTCTGAACATATTACACCTCCAGTAGAAGGTTATCAATTAATCTGGTAGAACCAAACCTTACAGCGAGTGCTATTAAAACCTGACCTTTTATCTCCACCAGCTCACCTAAATCCGCAGCATTATAAATTTCGATATAGTCAATTTGGGCGCCCTTAACTTGATTAATCATTTCCGTCATCGCGTTTTTTACTTGAGAGGGGTTCCTTTCCCCCTGGTTAATCAAGTCCCTCGCCATGAGCAGGCTCCGGTATAAAACCGTTGCATCCTTCCTGTCCTCCGGCGACAGGTAGACATTGCGTGAACTCATGGCCAACCCGTCCGGTTCCCGAACAAT
>JBLNCH010000283.1:0-9750 GCA_050260485.1 Bacillota bacterium
TGTTAATTACAAAAAACGGGTGAGTTTAGTGGCTTCCGGGGCCGGGGGAGTACAGGTGCCCGTAGTTGACAGCGGAAGAATTAATGGTGAGGACCAAGATACTGATGTAGTTCCTGGAGCCGTTGTGGAAAAAGGAGGAAACGTCGATGCTAAGCATAGAAAAAAAAGGAAAAAGCGTTGATGAAGCTATTAAGTTGGCATTGGAGGATCTGGGGGTAGGTCTTGAGGATGTTGTTATCGAAGTGTTGGAAGAACCCAGTCGGGGCATATTAGGAATAATCGGCGGAAAGCCGGCAGTAGTAAGGGTCGATGTTAAGAACAAACCCGAGAAGGTGGCTGGAGATAAACTTAGAGCTCTGTTGGATGGGATGAGGATTAGTTATGAGATAGACCGTATTGAGATGCAGGATGGGGTTGTAAGAATCAATATAACTGGAAAAGACATGGGATTACTTATTGGTCGAAAAGGAGAAACGCTAAATGCTGTCCAGTTTATTCTGGGGTTGATGGTAAATAGGGAACTCGAAGAAAGGGTCAAGGTGATCCTTGATGTAGAAGATTACCGGATGCGTAAGGAGGAATCCCTCAAGAACCTGGCAGTAAATCTTTCCGAGAGAGTTAAGCGCACCAGGCGCAGTGTGGTGATGAGGCCAATGGGGCCACATGAAAGAAGAGTTGTTCATACGGCCTTACAGGGTGACCCGGAGATAGTGACCTACAGTCAGGGAGAGGAACCAAACCGGAAAGTCGTCATATCGCTAAAAAAATAAGGCCGCAAGGCCTTTTTTCTTTGGGGGTAAATAACCTTGAGTGACTGTTTTGCTGCCATCTCGACTCCCCCAGGTGAAGGTGGAATTGCTATTATCAGGATAAGCGGCCAGGGTTCTCCTGAAATTGTGGATAAAATTTTTGAGGCCAGATCGGGGAAAAAGGTCAAGGATTTCAGGAACCATTCGCTGAACTTGGGGTATATAAAAGATGAGAATGGTCTACTTGTCGATCAGGTACTGGTCAGCAGAATGGACGGACCTCACAGCTACACGGGAGAAAACGTGGTGGAGATCAATTGTCATGGTGGGGTAATTGCAACCAGACGGTGCTTGGAACTGGTACTGAAGGCGGGTGCCAGGTTGGCCGAGCCTGGTGAATTTACCAAGAGGGCTTTTTTAAATGGACGGCTTGATATGGTGCAGGCCGAGGCGGTTATAGAGATCATCAGAGCTCGGAGCGAGAAGGCTCTGGCTCTTTCAGCCCGGAATTGGGACGGGGCTTTAAGTACAACGTTAAAGATAGTGGACGATGAGCTGATAATCATAAACTCGCGGCTGGAAGGGAGCATCGATTTTCCCGAGGAGGTCGGAGAACCGGACTGGATAGAGATTGAAGAACACCTACAGGTGGTTGAGGACAGACTAAAAAGACTGGTAGCGGGCGGCAAAAGAGCCCGGGTATATCGCGACGGGGTTAAGGTAGTTATAGCCGGCAAACCTAATGTGGGAAAATCCAGCTTGTTAAATGTTCTGGCACGGAAAGAGAAGGCCATCGTAACGGAAATACCGGGCACAACACGGGACCTGATCGAGGACCTTATTTATATTAAAGGTATTCCTGTTCGAATAATGGATACAGCCGGAATAAGAAAAACCCAGGATATTATCGAAAAAATTGGCGTGGAGAGAACCCGGGAGGCCTTAATAGAGGCGGAGATTGTGGTTTTTATGGTAGATGCATCAACGGGTATTTCGGATGACGATCTGGATATTATGCAGCAGATTGAGGGCAAGCGAAAGTTGATAGTTATTAATAAGGAAGACATAGAGAATCGGGTTTTGAATAGTGCTGAGGTCAAGGAAAGATTTCCCGGGGTAGCGGTAGTAGAAATATCCGCACGTGAGGAAACCGGTATCGAGGATCTGGAGAACGCCTTGGAAGGAATGATTATCGGACAGGCAGATCCGGGCGGACCCGGACAGGAGATAATGACCAACGTCAGGCAGGAACAAGCTATAAATGCCGCTCTGGAACATGTTCAGGATGCTATTCGGGGCGTGAAGAACAGGATGCCCATTGATGGCATTGCAGTAGATACATGGGGGGCGGTATCGTGGATTGAAGAGCTGACAGGCAAGGCAATAAAAACAGACGTTATGGAACGGATCTTTGCTGACTTCTGCATAGGAAAATAGGGGGAGAAAATGAACTATTACCGGGCCGGTGATTACGAAGTAATCGTAGTAGGGGCAGGTCATGCAGGATGCGAGGCTGCGTTGGCTGCCGCCCGCATGGGGTGTTCTACTTTATTAATCACCCTGAGTATGGATAATATTGCTTTGATGCCCTGCAATCCTTCAATAGGGGGACCAGCCAAAGCACAGCTGGTGAGAGAGATAGATGCCCTGGGTGGAGAGATGGGGTTAAACATTGACCAGGCAAGTATTCAGATGAGGATGCTTAATACTGGTAAAGGTGCGGCTGTAAGGGCTTTACGGGCCCAAGCCGACAAGAAGGAGTACCAGCAGGTAATGACAACCACCTTGTTGGGGCAGAAAAACCTTGAACTGGTACAAGCCGAGGTTGAAGGCATCGAGACTCGAAATGGTGCGGTTTCCGGAGTTTTTACCCGCACTGGAGCCAGGTTTGGTGCAAAGAGCTTGATTATTACTACCGGCACATATCTTAAATCACGCATAATAATTGGGGATTTAACTTATGAGGGCGCTCCCAACGGACAGTTTCCGGCTTACAGATTGTCGGATGCTTTGAAGGAGTTAGGGTTAGTGCTGGGAAGGTTTAAAACCGGAACCCCGCCCCGGGTTGATGGCAGGTCCCTGGATTACTCGAAAATGATAGAGCAGCCCGGTGACAAACGCATCCTCAATTTTTCATTTATGAGTCCCCGGGTTTTGAAGCCACAGATTTCCTGCTGGTTAACTCACAGTAATAATACCACTCATAATATTGTGCGAGATAACCTGCATCGGTCGCCCCTTTATTCCGGGGTCATAAAGGGAATAGGCCCCAGGCATTGCCCCTCCTTTGAGGATAAGGTGGTTCGCTTCGCAAATAAGGACTCACACCAGATATTCCTGGAACCTGAAGGGAGAAGGGTGAACGAGTTTTATGTTCAGGGCATGAACACCAGCCTGCCCGAAGATGTGCAGGCCGATATTCTGCACAGCATTGCCGGGTTGGAGAATGCCCGCATTATCAGGACGGGATATGCGATTGAATATGATTATGTGATACCAACTCAGTTAAAGCTGTCATTGGAGTGCAAGAACGTAAAAGGGCTGTTTACCGCCGGGCAAATAAACGGCACTTCAGGTTATGAGGAGGCTGCAGCTCAGGGATTGATTGCCGGAATAAACGCAGCGTTATTTATTAAAGAGAAAGATCCCTTTATTTTAAAGCGCAGCGAAGCCTATATCGGGGTATTGATTGATGACCTGGTAACAAAGGGTATAGATGAACCTTACCGGTTGCTTACTTCTTCAGCGGAGTACCGTTTAATCTTGAGACAGGACAATGCCGACCTGCGTCTTACGGAGATGGGATATAAGTTGGGGCTGGCCAGCGAAGCCAGGTATTCTCAAATGGATAAGAAACGAAGGGCAATGACAGGCTTGATAGAAAAGCTAAAAGATACCATTATCAATGTGGAGAATCAGTCCATCAACCGGATGCTTAAAGAGAAGGGAACCCGGGAGCTACGGGATAATACCAGTCTATGGCAGTTGCTGCGAAGGCCTGAAGTATCCCTGGAAGACATTATCAACAGTGGTGAGATTGATAGTAATTATGATGACGAGGTATTGGAACAGGTCGAGATTGAGTGTAAATACGAGGGTTACATTAACAAGCAGAATGAACAGATCAGAAGGTTCGAGGCCCTGGAAGAGAAAAGGTTAGCGGAAGATCTGGATTACGAAGCTATAAACGGGCTATCCAGTGAAGGTAGGTACAAATTGATGAGGGTTAAGCCATCATCGGTAGGGCAGGCATCGCGGATATCAGGTGTATCTCCGGCTGATATTAACGTGATTTTGATACACCTGGAGAAACTGAGAAGACAAAAAAGTGAAAAAGATGATCAGTAAGTATATTTGTGAACTGCTGGAAGGGAACAAGGCCCAGAATCTGATCAGCAGACGGGCAACGCTGAACGAGATCAGGGATCATATTGACGATAGCCAGTCGTTGCTATCGGTGATGGATTTAAATGGACTGCAGGTTTTAGACGTGGGTAGCGGGCAGGGACTACCGGCGATCCCCCTAGCCATCAGCAAACCAGACAGTCAATTCGTTCTGGTGGAATCAGACCTTAAGAAGAGCCAGTTTTTACAGGGCCTGGTTTCTAAGTTAGAGTTAAAGAACGTGAGCGTGATTAGGTCCCGAATTGAGGACCTGGGTAACAGCAGTGCCTATCGGAGCCGGTTTGATGTGGTTACCAGCCGGGCGGTGGCAGGGCTGCCTACCGTCCTGGAATGGGGACTCCCTTTCCTGAAGGTCGGCGGAATGCTGGTAGCCTGGAAAGGAATCAGGGTTGAGGAGGAGCTGTCGGATAGCGAGATGGCCTTAGAGATTTTGGGAGGAAAAGTACATCAGGTGAAGAAATATCTGATTGGGGACAAGGAGAGGTATCTGGTATTGGTGCGCAAGGAGAGGGAATGCCCCTCTCAGTATCCCCGCAAGGGAGGACTAGCCAAAAAAAGGCCATTATAATAGTGCGGAAACAACCAGGTCCAGGATTGCCTTGCGAACTTGCAGTAATACAGAATCTTAATTGAGGATTGAGGTGAGGACGCTGAGAACCTGGGGAAAATTATTGGGCAAAACCGAGAATTTAAACAACCTGATACAGGTTGCCGTTAAAGAGGTGTCAACTAATCCTTACCAGCCTCGACAGGAATTCGATGAATTGGAACTTCGAGAATTGGCAGGATCTATTCATGAGGTGGGCCTAATTCAACCTATCGTGGTGAGAAAAGTCGCGACAGGATATGAACTGGTAGCCGGTGAACGCAGATTACGGGCCTGTAAATTGCTGGGTTTGACTGAAATCCCGGCCCTGTTAATGGAACTGGATGACAAACAGGTGGCCGCATTAAGCTTAATTGAAAACCTGCAGAGAAAGGACCTGAATTATTTTGAGGAAGCGGCCGCTTATGAGCGTTTGATAAATGACTTTGGCTACACCCAGGAAGAGGTTGCCCAGAAAGTGGGCAAGAGTCAATCGGCCATAGCCAATAAGCTGCGTTTACTTAAACTCAGTCCAAATATCAGGAACCTGATTTCGACCGATATCATAAGTGAAAGGCACGCTCGGGCGCTCCTGAAACTGGATAATGATGATGCACAGATGATGGTACTGCGAATGATTTATGAAAATGAACTGAATGTCAGGGAAACGGAAGAGGCCATCGAGCGGATTAGACAGAATATTTCCCGGGAAATAAGAAAGGAAGAATCAAGACGGAATGTGTCGGGCGTAATAAAGGACTCCCGGATATTTTTAAATACGATTAGGGAGACGGTGATGCAGGCCAAGGGAAACGGTATCGATATGCAGCTGATGGAAAGGGAATACGATGATGCAGTGGAACTGGTAATTCGCATCCCTAAGGTATAACCGGAGCTAGACGGGAGGATCACAGACTAGCTTTTTATATATTGTAGAAACGTAATTGACCGTCTATGATTCTCTTCTTGCATAATGGAAATTGATGACAACAGCGAGGGTGATATAGTTTTATACGGTATCAGCCTACATTTTTATTTATAGCTTGATTTACTCGCTGTTCGTTATTGAGAAGCCGGGGAGCAGGCAATTAAATCCTGCTCCCGTTACGATTATCTCTTAGAAAATAAAGGTACCCTCAAGGAATAACCTTTCCAGAACACTGTAGAACTCCTCAAAGACCGCTCGCACATTTTGGTACTCCCGTTCCAATGCCTTCAAGGCATCTTCAGCTTCTTCCCGCCGTCCGGCTTCGGCCAGCTCAATAACCCTGTGCCCTGCCTCATGAAGATTGCGGTGGGGTTGCTCAAATTTGTCATATATAGCCGCTAACTCATGGTTATGGGGACGATAGTTGTAGTAGAACTGGCCAAAATTACATCTCGTCGGATCGAATTCAACTGGTTCGAAACGGCGAACCCTGGCTACCCAGGCCTCATGCTCGGCCCGACGCTGGGTCAGGTTCTCCCTGAGCTCATAATAGCTCCACCGCTGCGACACCGACCTGACATGTATAAGAGCATCCTCGGTATGCTGTATGAATTCTCTCAACTGTTCAATCCTGGTTTCCGTTCCTTGCAAGGCTTCTAGGGCTACTATTCCAAAGTTCTCTATCTCCGACATTGATGCGGATATCTCCTCGCTGGCCGCAGTTTGTTGCTGGGTAGCCGCTGCGATGTTTTCAATCTGGGTATTAATTCCTCCAACCTTTTGAGTTATATCATGAATATCGGCCAATATTTCACCAACCAGTTGGGCACTGGAACCGGTCGCCCGGTCAATATTATGGATAGCGTCCACTACCTCGGCAGTGCTGTTGCTGATGCGGTCAATAAGCATGCCAATCGAGTGTGTTGACTCCTTGGTGTTTTCCGCCAGTTTTCTGATTTCCTCGGCCACTACCGCAAACCCACGACCCTGTTCACCAGCCCTAGCTGCCTCAATGGCGGCATTTAATGCTAAGAGGTTGGTTTCCTCGGCCACCGTCAATATGACCTCTAGAATGGTTCCAATCTCATTAGACAGGCTCTGCATGGTGGCAACGCTTTCAACTGCTGCCCGGCTGGCCTGTATCATCTGATCAATGTCGTGGCTTACCCGGTTGGCCTTGTTGCTGGTATCTAAAGCTTTCTGATTGGTTTGATTGCTGTTTTCAGCGGTAGTTGTTGCTGAACCGGCGATCTCTTCCGCCCCTTTTGCGATTTCATTCAGGGCAGCTGAGGCCTGGCGGGTACTCTCGATTATGTGATTGAATTGTTCCGAAAAACCGTTGGTGGTATGTATAACAGCGGATACAGCGTTTTTTGCCGTGCTAACTTCCGAGTTCAATTTACCCAGAGATTTGGTGGTTTCCAGACTTCTTCCCTGCATGGCGATCATGCTCTTGTTTAGCAGTTCAGCCAGTTCCTGCATTGAATTAATCATCATGCCAATCTCGTTATCGCCAGCGGCCCCGTCAAATTTATGAGAAAAGCCATGCAACTTCATCTGTTCAATCGTGTCTACCACCATATTAAGCGGGCGCAGGCCTCGCGATACCACAAAGTAGATTATCACCACGCCCAATAACCAGGCAATAACGGACAGGAGTAACGCCTGATACAGCGCCTGATTCGACATAGCAAGGGTTCCGCCGGGATGTACTGCTTTAATAAAACCTAGTGTCTGACCGTTAACGTCTGTGAAAGGGTATATAACAGCTACTCCCTGCTCGATATCTTCATGCTGTGGCTGTCCTGTCGTAATAGCCTGTTGTATGTTCGACGATTGGACCTGATACTTATCCTCCTTTGATGTCCCGGATATCAGTGTACTTTCCCCTGCTTCCATTTTGTACAGAAATATCTCAGCACCGGTATTCTGCCGAAGGTTTTGGGCGAAGCGCTCTCCAAAGTCAAATCCGTACTCCACGGCACCAATAAACTGGCCCTCATCCGTTAAAGGTACAACCGCACGAAATCCAAAACCGGTTTTGCCCTCTTCCAAACCTACTACAACCTGCCCCGTCTCGCGTGCTTTAATTAATGATGCTCGATACGATATATCATCCCCCGCCTGCTCCAGGTTGTGCAATCTAAGATATGAGCGCAGCTCCTCATCAACAAACCCAAACTGGGTAACGCCAATCTCCTTAACACCCTCGTATACCGGAAGGCATAGCTGTATAAGCCGGTCGCGATCCCGGTTGGCAAAGGCCGTCAATACTTCGGGGTTTCTAGCCACATTCTCCACGCCAATCCGGGCCAAATTTAGCTGTTCCTCGTAGGATAGTTTTATGGTTTGAATGAGGTCCTCGTGAGATTGGTTTTCTATCATATCCAAAAGATCCTGCTGAACACCACTGAACCACAGCAGAACACCGACCAGTATGAGTTGCATAAAGAATAAGGCAATACCAGTAAAAAAGAGAAGCTTGCCGCGTAATGTCTTAAACATGAGCTACCTCCCCCGGTTTTTAGATGCTTATACAACATTATGCAACATTTCCCACCAGTAAGGCTACACAAAAAAGAGACCTCAACAGAATTTGCGGATCAGTTCATCTGCCTGTGTAAAGTGCGGCACATTGCGCAAAGTCAAATCTTAATAAAGAAAACTGTACCACTGATCTGGGCTGTTGATGATATCCAATTACACGCCAATAAAAACCCTAGGCTTGGCTAATCGACATCAGATTTTATCGAAATAACTCGCATTGTCGCCCATCGCGACGTAGTGTGCAGGAATAACCAATAGATACGGTTTGGTGCGAAGAATAACTTAAAAAAGAATAAAAATGGACGCGTAACGGAAGGAGAACTCATCAACACCAGAGAAATATGAAGTTGAGAGAACTTGTAAAGAGGTGCTGGCTGGTGGCAAAAGTGATGGCAGTTGCCAACCAAAAGGGGGGTGTTGGTAAAACAACTACCGCAATTAACCTGGGATGCTGTCTGGCCTTAGAGGGAAAAAGGATTCTTTTGGTTGATATAGATCCACAGGGAAACTGCAGCAGTGGGTTAGGCGTTGACCGGTCGAAGCTCAAAACCTGTGTCTATGATGTACTGATAAGAGGGGTTGAGCCTGAGAAAGCAATCGTAAAAACCGGCGTCCCCAATCTAGAGTTGATCCCTGCCACCATACAGCTGGCCGGAGCCGAAGTTGAGTTGGCATCCGTAGAGCAACGGGAGACCCGCCTGAAGGCAAGCATTGAATCCATCAAACACGAGTATGATTATGTGATTATCGATTGCCCCCCATCTCTGGGCTTGGTAACCGTCAACGCGCTGAGTGCTGCGGATTCGGTATTAATACCTATCCAGTGTGAATATTATGCACTGGAAGGGTTAAGTCAATTGATGCACAGCATTTTTCTGGTCAGACGGAGGCTGAACCCGGCCTTAAAAATAGAAGGTATTGTCCTGACCATGTTTGACGGACGCACCAATCTGTCAATTCAGGTGGTTGATGAGGTTAAGCGCCATTTCAAGCGAGAGTTATATAGGACAATAATACCGAGAAATGTACGGTTAAGTGAGGCCCCCAGTTTTGGCAAACCGATTATGATTTATGATCCCAAATCAAAGGGAGCAGAGGTATATCAAGAATTAGCCAGGGAAGTGTTAGAACGTGAGTAAGCGTGTGTTAGGGAAAGGGTTGGATGCTCTGTTTTCAGGGAGTGAAGTCCTGGAAGCAAAGGGTAACGAGGTTAGCCTGGACAAAATCGAGGTAAAGGGAAATCAGCCCCGAAAGAAGTTTAAACAAGAATCCATCGTAGAAATGGCAGATTCAATACGGGAGCATGGCGTACTGCAGCCACTACTTGTACGACCCCTGGATAATGGGAAATACGAACTGGTCGCTGGTGAAAGAAGACTGCGGGCAGCAATGTTAGCAGGCCTGGAAAAGGTACCGGTTGTCATTAAGGAAATGGAAGATTCGGTTGCCTGGGAGGCTGCATTAATTGAGAATCTTCAACGAGAGAACTTAAATCCAATTGAAGAAGCAAGTGCTTATCGAGAGATGTTGGACCG
>JBLNCH010000284.1:0-2833 GCA_050260485.1 Bacillota bacterium
GAATGTATGTTCATAGGTCTGGGAGTTCTTCAACAGAGCGCTGACATGGATGCCTCCTTTATGAGCAAAGGCGCCGTGTCCCACATAGGGCTGGTTATTGGCATGGGGCATGTTGGCTACCTCACTGATGTACCGCGATGTTTCCGTCAGCCGCTTCAGTCTTCCCGGGGGCAGACAGTAGCGGTTCATCTTAAGCTCCAGATTAGGGATAATCGCACATAGATCGGCATTGCCGCAGCGTTCGCCATAACCGTTCATGGTCCCCTGTACCTGGGTAACCCCCTGCCGCACCGCCGCCAGGGAATTGGCCACCGCCGATCCCCCGTCATTGTGCACATGGATGCCCAGAGGAACCGCCATGAACTCCCGGGTCTTATTTACAATCTCTTCAATTTCCCAGGTCAGGCTGCCCCCATTGGTATCGCACAGGACTACCCAGTCAGCCCCCGCTTCCTGCGCGGCCAGGCATACCGCACGGGCATAGTCGGGATTGTTTTTGAAGCCGTCAAAAAAGTGTTCCGCATCAAAGATGACCTCCATGCCCCGCCTCTTCAGGTACCTTATGGTATCGCGGACCATGGCCAGGTTCTCCTCCAGGGTGGTTTCCAGGGCCTTAAGCACATGAAAATCCCAGGCCTTCCCAAAAATCGTGGCCACCTGAACCTGGCTTTCAACCAGAGCCTGAATGTTGGCGTCCTGCTGAACCGGTATCCCCGGTCTGCGGGTGCTGCCAAAAGCCGTAATCTTGGCGAAATCCAGCTTGAACTCGGATACCCGGTGGAAGAATTCAATATCCTTCGGATTGCTGCCCGGCCAACCGCCCTCTATATATGAGACTCCCAGTTGGTCGAGCCTTTGGGCAATCTTTAATTTATCCTCCACCGACAGGGAAATGCCTTCACCCTGTGAGCCATCTCTTAATGTGGTGTCGTAGATATAGACGTTTAGCTTCCTATCCCCATTCTATAAACTCCCCTCTCTTATCTTTCGAGTAACCAGATCTCCCATCTGTTCGGTATTAACCAGGATCTTGCCTTCCTCATAGATGTCAGGGGTGCGGTAACCTGCGGCCAGTACCTGGCGGACCGCGTCCTCAATCTCTCGAGCCTCCCGGGTCAGGTTGAAGGAGTAATCCAGCATCATGGCGGCGGAGAGGATAGTCGCCAGCGGATTGGCTTTTTTCTGCCCGGCGATATCCGGGGCCGAGCCGTGGGAAGGCTCATACAGCCCTACCGAGCCACCTAGGGAAGCGGAAGGCAGCATGCCGATGGAACCGGTTAACATGGAGGCCTCGTCAGTTAGTATATCCCCAAACAGGTTCTCGGTAACTATCACATCAAACTGCCGGGGGTTGCGGATCAGCTGCATAGCACAGTTGTCAACATACATATGATTCAGTTCTACATCCGGGTACTCAGCGGCCAGCCTGCTGACCACCTTACGCCACAGCCGCGAGGTCTCAATAACATTGGCCTTGTCAACCGATGTCAGATGTTTTCTCCGTTTACGGGCTATTTCAAAAGCCAGACGACAGATCCTTTCTATCTCCGGGGTGGAGTAAGCGCAGACATCAGTAGCTATCTCCCCCTCATCGTTCCGTTTCCTGGTCTTTTCCCCAAAGTAGAGGCCCCCGGTCAGCTCACGAACCACCATGATATCTACATCACGGATGACCTCGGTTTTTAGAGTCGAGGCATCTATCAGATCCGGAAACAGAAAAGCCGGGCGCAGGTTGGCATAGAGCCCCAGATTCTTGCGCAAGGGCAAGAGGGCACCTACCTCCGGGCGCAGTTCAACCGGTATGTTTTCCCACTTGGGTCCCCCAATCGCCCCCAGCAGAACCGCCTGGCTCGTCTGGCAGAGCCTGAGGGTTTCTTCCGGCAAGGGCTTACCTACTGCGTCTATCGCAGCTCCTCCCACCAGGGCTTCCTGGAAATCAAACTGGTGCCCGTATTTCTCACCAATCGCCTGCAGTGCCTTGACGGCTTCGGGTACGATCTCTACTCCAATACCGTCTCCGGGTAGTACTGCTATCTTATACAAATTTATTTCACCTTCTCCTTGACATAGTTTATGAGCCCGCCTTTATCGATAATGTCCTGCATGAAACCAGGAAAAGGCTCGGCCAGGTATGTCTTTCCCCGGGAAAGGTTCTTGATCTCTCCCCGGGCCAGGTCCACTTCGAGCTGATCCCCGTTCTGCGCCTCGTCAACGCACTGGGGACACTCCAGAATGGGCAGCCCGATATTTATGGAGTTGCGGTAGAAGATCCGGGCATATGACCGGGCGATAACACAGGAAACACCCGCTGCCTTGATGGCGATCGGGGCATGCTCCCGCGAGCTGCCGCAGCCAAAGTTCTTATCAGCAACAATAATATCACCACGATTTACCCGGGAAGGAAACGTGGGATCGGCGTCCTCCATACAGTGTTTGGCCAATTCCGACGGGTCCGAGGTATTCAGGTAACGGGCCGGAATAATGGCATCGGTATCCACATCGGATCCAAACTTGTGTACCTTACCGGTTAAGCTCATCTATTTCACCTCCCAGGGCGGAGTTATAGCTCCCTTGACGGCAGAGGCCGCCGCCACCGCCGGTGAAGACAGGTAAACCTCACTCTGGGGGTCTCCCATTCTACCCACAAAATTGCGGTTGGTGGTGGCCAAGGCCTTTTCACCCCGGGCGAGAATTCCCATGTGCCCGCCCAGGCACGGTCCGCAGGTGGGAGTGCTGACTGCGGCTCCGGCCTCAATAAAGACCTCGATCAGTCCTTTCCTCAGGGCCTCCAGATAGATCTCCTGGGTTCCCGGGAATATGATCAGCCTGATCT
>JBLNCH010000285.1:0-9632 GCA_050260485.1 Bacillota bacterium
ACATCATGACCCTGGAGGATCCTGTCGAGTACTCTATTACAGGCATTACCCAGACCCAGATCAATAACCGGGTGGGGTTTACTTTTGCAACCGGCCTGCGCTCCGTGCTGCGGGCCGACCCGGACATAATTATGGTGGGAGAGATCAGGGATACTGAGACTGCAAATCTGGCAGTGCACGCTGCTCTGACCGGTCATCTGGTGCTTACCAGCCTTCACACCACCAGTGCAGTTGGAACCGTAACCCGCTTGCTGGATATGGGAATTGAACCTTTTTTGCTCGCGGCGGCGTTGATCGGTATAGTTTCACAACGCCTGGTCCGCTTATTGTGTCCAAACTGCCGTGAGGCATATATATTGTCAGGCAATGCTTGTCAGAATCTGGGACTGACCGGCGAACCTGGCCGCTTTTTTTATCGCAGCAAGGGTTGCCACTTGTGCCGCGGAACTGGTTACCGGGGGCGGCTGGCGATTCAAGAGGTAATGGTGGTGGATCGCCAAATCAAAAGTCTGATCCTGCAGGGTGCCGCAGAACCGGAGATTGAGGCATACGCGATTAACGGTGGTATGGTAAGTCTGATGGAGGACGGATTGGGGAAGGCCGGAAGGGGGCTCACTACCATTGAGGAGGTCCTGAAAACACTTTGTCTCAATCCATAGCAATCAGGGTTTGATAACGATGGGTGGTCAAAATCCGGGTTGATTACGGAGGGGAGTCTTGGAATACTTCTACTACTGCATAAGGGATCAGGAAGGACGGATTCATGAGGGGAGAATCCGGGCAGAGAACCGTGAAGAAGCTGTCAGGTGGCTGATTGGTCAGGGCTGCTGGGTTCTCGGCGTATCCCTCCACCGGAGGCCCATAAGGGGATTCAACCTGGATCATCTTATGCGGCGCCAGGTAAGCAGACAGGAGTTGACCTGGTTCTTCCGTGAATTATCCACGCTGGTTGCAGCCGGGGTACCCTTAATGAAGTCCCTGGATACCCTGCAGGAACAGGCTTCCAGCAAGACTTTGAGGGCAGTATTGAGCGGGGTAGTAAGGGACCTGAAAAGCGGGGGATCGCTGGCGAAGACTTTAATGGCCCGGGAGGATGTGTTTCCCTTGATCGCCGTTCGCATGATAGGGAGCGGGGAAGCCGGGGGAGGCCTGGATCGAGTATTGTCCCGGATAAGCCTTTACCTGGAAAGGGAACAGGAGTTGGTTAAACAAGTAAAGAGTGCAACCCTGTATCCTGCACTGCTCGCCGGGTTTGCGTTCTTTGTGACAATCTTTTTGGTCGGTTATGTGGTTCCTCGCCTGACCAGGGCTTTCCACTACGACATATCGGCCCTGCCGGGGATAACCCAGTTTATGCTAAGAGTGGCGACCGGAATCGAAAACTGGCTCTGGCCATTAATGGTTTCAGTCGTTGTTATCGGGCTAATTCTTAAATGGTACCGGGGAACTCCCAGGGGTCGGATAAGAATGGACAGGCTGATTATGACCTTTCCATTTGCAGGCTCCATCATTCGCAAACTTGGGGTAGCCAGACTCTGCTATAACATGGGGATTCTATTGCAGTCCGGGCTGAGCATCATAGAAACCCTGGAGATCTGCGAAACCACAGCTGACAATGCGATCCTGGCGGGAGCGATACGAGATGTTCGTTACAATGTCTACCGCGGGCAGAGCTTAGCCGGTTCACTCCGGGACAGCCGGTTATTCGATCCTTTGGTTATTCAGATGGTAACCATCGGGGAAGAAACCGGGAGACTGGATGAGGGCTTGTTGAGAATCGCCGGGTACTACGAGGCCGAGACAGAGCATTTCATCAGGGCAGGAATTTCACTCTTGGAACCATTCCTGATTATCATAATGGCTCTGATTGTTGGGTTAATCGTGAGTGTAACCGTCCTGCCGATGTTGGATATGATGACGGTTTTTTAGTTTTCTAACATTTCAGCTTGTAACGGAGGGGATTTGGTGTTGCCATATCATCACCGGAGATTCAGAAACCTGAGGAAAACGGGAGGGTTCACTATTCTGGAACTGCTCGCGGTTTTCACGATTCTGGCCGTTATCGCGGCTCTGGTGGCGCCTAGGTATACGACTGTAGTCCACGAGAGTAAGGTCAGGGCCTGTGAAAGCAATATCGATATGCTGAGAAAGGCGGCCCAGATGTATCAAGAGCTGGAAGGCCATTGGCCCACCGAGCAGCAGTTGGTCGAAAAAGGTTATATCAACGAGTACGTTTATTGCCCGGTAGCGTCTGTCAAGAGTGAGGGAACCGATTACACCTTAGAGAATGAAGATGTTACATGCGACAATGCGGGTCAACATGCTCAAACACCCTAGATTTAGAAAATATGAAATCGACCAAAAAGGTCTTAGCCTCCTGGAGGTGCTGGCGGCCCTTGCCCTGCTGGTGTTGGGCATCACCTCCATCTTTGGAGGTTTCGGCAATGCCACCAGGTGGAACCAGGAGGCTTACTTAAGCACCCAGGCTATCAGCTTTGCCGCGGCAATTATCGAAAACTACAAGGCCCGACCGGATCAGATCCGGGTAATGCCTGAGACGGCGGTAAGGGATCTCGACCTGGATCTGGAAGTCCCTCCCGGGGTAGAGGCCACGGTAACCATCGATGAGTACGACCAGATTCTTGACCTCTACCAGGTGGTGGTGAGGGTTAATTGGTCAATTAGGGGTTACAGCAGGAGTGAAGTCCTGGGCTGTATCTGGCTGGGATCGGGGTTATGAGAGTGTATGGAACACGAAAGAATGAGGGTTACACCCTTATAGAAATCCTGGCAGCATTGGCTATAACCGGCATGGTTATCGCCGCACTGGGAGGATTACTCCTTGGCGGACAGCAGGCATGTCAGCGGGTGGATTTCCGTTCCGAGATCCAGGAGAGCGCCCGGATAGGTTTGGAGATGATGGTCCGGGACATCAAGAGCTGCAAAAGTCTCAGGGAAGTAAGCGCGGATCGCCTGAGCATGGTTGGCAGCAACGGGTCTGCGGTGGGGTATCATGTTTCATCCGGAACCCTGTACCGTTCAGTCGGAGGTGTGGCCAATCCGTTAGTGAGCCAGGTGCAGAGCCTGACTGTCCGCGAGGTGTTTCCGGACCTGCTGGAGGTGTCTCTCACCACCGGGGTCGGTGAATCCAGCAGCCGGTTGCAGACCAGGGTCAAGAGAATGACTGATTGAGGGGATTAGAAGGCGATGGGGAAGGCTGATCCATATCAACCAGGGACCGAACAGGGTTCAGCTATGGTGGCCGCTTTGCTCACAATTGTGGTGTTATTGCTGTTGGGGGCTAGTGCCCTTAACCTGGCCCACCTGGAAAAGATGATTGCCCGCCGTTATGTTGAGTACCTGCAGGCATCGTATCTGGCTGAATCAGGGATAGAGACAGCACGGGCGGCCATGTTTAATAACCCCGGGATGCTGATCAGTTCAGAGACCACCTTCCAAATAGAAATCGACCGGCCTGATCTGGCAGGCGAGGCAGTGGTTGTTATTACCCGCCCTTCAAACAACGGACTGCTGACCGTCAAGTCCACCGGCCAGATGTCCGGGGGAGCCAAAAGGATCTGGCAGGCTACCATGACAGCTCCACCGGATTATGAGGTGTACTGTGATGAGGTCCGTCTTAATCCTGAGGTAAATATCACAGGCCTGCTGCAGAAATTTGGGATCCTTTACCCCAATCCCATACCACCGCTGCTGGGGGACCTTGGAGTTGACCCGCGCTGCCAGGGTGCTTATCAGGAATTTGCCGGGGATGGCGGATATTTCTCCAGTGCCAACCATACCCACCGTTACCAGCCTCCGGGACCGGTTGATATCAATTTCTGGCGTAAGGCTGCAGGATCACCGGCTATCGACTGGGGTCCTTATTCATACCGTTTCGTTGCTCACGATGTTATGCTTCTCCCGACCCTGGAGAATTCAATATACGGGGTAAACGGCGATGTCCTCATTTACTCTGCTGACGGCCATGTGGATCTTCAGAACTGCATGATTATCGCAACCGGTGACATCTGGATCGTGAATCTGGGGGATATCTCTTCCCGGATAACCGGCCTGTACCTGGCCGGGCGGGATATAACCCTGTACCAGTCGAGTAATGACATGGAGGTCAAGGCCAACCTATGCGCTGGCCGGGATGTAAACATCTGCTGCGGGGGAGCCGGCAATCATGTCTATTTACAGCATGTTGAAGACCAGGGGGTTATCAAAGGAGCCCCCCTAGCTTTACGGGGGAAACTGGGGTTTTTAAGTATCAGATCGTATCAGGAAATGGCCATCTGAATCGGAGGCCGGAAGGATTACAAGGTGGGAATCGTACAGGATAACCATAAATGGGTAAGGGGATGCAGTGCATGCTTTTGAGACGCAGAGCTGCCGGTATTGGGCTGGATATCGAAGACAACCGAGCGAGGATGGTGGCCCTGATTGCTGAGAGGTCCGCTTTACGGTTGGAAGGTTATGGGGAAGCAACAATTCCTGCCGAAGCACTGGATAACGGGCGGATGAACCGGCCTGAGATAATGGCGGAGGTTTTGCGGGAACTGTGGTTCTCTTTAAAGACTCGTGAGTCCCGCATCGTAACGGCAGTTCCCAACCAGCATGTCTTTGTGCGCAACCTCAGCCTCCCAGCAATGAGACCAAGAGACGTATTCAAAGTCGCCCGGCATCATTTCCTCTCCGTCTTACCGCTCCCCTTGGAAGAGACGGTGATACAGGTGAGTGGGATCCGCCCCCGGGAGACCGGCGATCTGGAGACCACCCTGGTGGCGGTCCGCCGGTCGCAGATCGAAGACCTGGTTACCGCTATTTCCCTGGCGGGGTTAAAACCGGTGGTGGTTGAGATACGGCCATTAGCCGCCCGTCGCGTACTGGGTATTGATACCACACCTCAGATCCTGGTGGACATCGGCAGTCAAGCCGTGCATTTATCCTATTTTGACAAGGGTCAGCTGCGGTTTGCCAGGACTCTTTTCCCAGGAGAAACCGGTGAACAAAAAGATGCCGGGATTGACTTCCGCACGGCGTCTGATGGTGGCAAGTGCCCTAATACCCCCGATCTGGCTTTTGAGATCAAACGTTCACTGGACTACTGGTCCCGGGAGATAGAAGGCGAGTTGGGTCTGCGAAAACTCGTGGTGATCGGAACTAATGCCGGTGCTGATTCCCTGATCCAGACAGGGGACCATTCATGGCCCATCGACGTAGAATGGGGCGATCCCTGGCGAACAGTTCAAGCATCAGATTCTCAAACCTCAATAGAAAAACACAACCTGGGGCTGCGTTTGGCGGTGGCTCTAGGCCTGGCCGCGCGTGGGGGGAAAAGCAGGTGAGGCTGGAACAGGATTATGATATCAACCTGTTGACTCCTTTGCAGGGTACGCGGGGACACCCGCTGTCATCGTTAAACGCTTTATACCTGCTGGTTGTCTGTTTGGTGGTGTTAGGTTGGACGGGAACCTGGGGCTGGTATGCCCTTAGAGAGCGGGACCAGCAGCTGGAAATGGCCAGCCTTCGCGAGCAGGTAAGTCAGTTGGTGGAACCGGGTATGGCTGGGCAGGTTGATATACTGAGAAAAACCGTCACTCAGAAAGAGGCGGATGTCAGAGCAATCCAGAGTAATCTAATTCCCTATTCGGAGATACTGGCCCAGCTTGACAACGCAGTTCCGGAAGAAACCAGTCTGGCGGAGATCTCTGTTACCGGCGATCAAATGGTCTGTAAAGGAGTAACTGCTAATTACCTGACACTGGCCCGGTTCATATCCTCTGTCAGCCAGCAAAAACAACTGAATGAGTCCAGGTGCATCATGGCAGAGCCGGTTGAGTCTGCAGTCAGATTCGAGCTTCAGATCAGAATATCTCATTAGCAACCCGCATTGAAAGCCAGGTATTAATTCGCCCGAAAGACTTGCAGAGACTAATGAACTGGCCGTTTACCGGGCGGGGACTCAGGCAACCGGTGGCCTATTATAATCGGCGATAAGTGCCGGTGCAGAGATAGACGATGGAGAGACTGATGGGAAGGGGGATAGGATGATGTCCCGTCAGAGAATACTGCTTCTTTTAGCCATCATGGGCATAATCGCCTATACAAGCTTTTACTTTATCCTGCCGTTGAGACACAGGGTGGTTATGAACGGGCAGGCAATTCGTTCTCTGACCGGAGAACTGGAACTGGCCCGCCGCCTGCCGGAAGGTACGGACCAACTGAACCGGGATGTGCAGGATCTGCAGGATCGGCTTGAAATCCTGAACAGGATGGTCCCCCGGGAGGTGGGAAACGCGGAGGTGATCATCATCCTGACTTCCCTGGCCGATAAATACAACCTATACCAGGGCCATATAAGTGAAAGCCGGGACGTTAAGCCCCGGTCAGCAGAACAGAACCTGGAAGCCCGGTTGCACTGTAACACATTCTTATGGAAAGGCTCCGGTTACTACAAAGACATTAAGGGGTTTCTCAAAGCCCTGGAGGAGTCTGAGCGCTTATTGGAGATCAGCGACATCAAGCTGGTTAAAATGACTGAAGCCGCTTCCGTTGACGGGAGTGTTTATGATGAGGTAGAGTCCTCTCCGGCAACAGAGCCTCGGTTCAGTGTGAGCCTCCACGTGAAAACCTACTACGATTTACCCGGCCCGGGAGCCGGAGAGGATATCTAATTTTACTAGGAATCCAATCCCCATCATACTTCCATGTGCCGGTTAGGCCAGGAAACGGGCAAGCCGTGTTCTGGTCGATGGGGAAAAAGAAGTTATTCCACCGGCCTGATCCCTGCACCTGTTTGCGCAGCGTACGATACCAGGCCTACGGCACAATTAAATGGAGCGAAGAACATACAGGTGCCGGCCTTTCCCGGACCAATAATAACGGACGGCAAACCTATCCCTAGGTATGAATAGATGTGGGACAGAAGTGGACAATAGGTAATGGATGGGGTATATTATTGTATGCTATTCTGGTATTTAAGGGTTAATATGGCATGAGGTATGGTTTGATAGCAAAACGAACCATATTCAATACGTGAGGTGGATGAATATATGTTGGAGCACCAGGTCATTACCCGGGTGATAAAGGAGGCTTTAAAGAGAGGCGGAGATTTCGCAGAGATCTATGTGGAAGAAAAGGACGTCACCGGGATCGTCTGTGAGGATAACCAGATTGAGAAGGTTAACAGCGGGCGGGAATCCGGTGCCGGAATAAGGGTAATTTCCAACGGTAATACCGCTTACGCCTATACCAATGATCTATCCGAGGATGGACTGCTTAAGACGGCGAGTATCGTTGCTCATGCCGCTTCTGGGACCGCCCGGGATCTTACGATTAACCTGAAACAAAGACGATCCGACCTTGAATTGTCCTTTCTGATACTCCCCGAGAAATTCTCCTTTGAAAAGAAGGTCAAGGCCCTGCTGAATGCCAACCAGGCGGCTCGCGGTGTAGATGCAGAGATAAAACAGGTTACCGTATCCCTGGCTGACCTGCATAAGAGGTTCCAGGTGGCCAACTCTCTGGGACAGCTGGTGGAGGAGGAGATAGTAAGAACCCGCTTTGTAGTTAACGCGGTGGCGGCCCGGGAGAATATTATTCAAACCGGTTTCGAAGCCGTGGGCGGGGTGTTGGGCTGGGAACTTCTGGACGAGGTGGATGTTGAACAGATGGCTCGGCAGGCTGCGAAAAGAGCCATCCTGATGCTGGATGCCAGACCGGCTCCAGTTGGGCGCATGCCGGTGGTGATGTCCAGCGCGGCGGGTGGCACCATGGTTCATGAAGCCTGTGGCCATGGACTAGAGGCAGATTTGGTACAGAAGGGGATCTCGGTTTATTCCGGAAAGATTGGAGAGGAGGTCGCCGCCCGGACGGTCAGTGTGATTGATGACTCCAGCCTGGCCAAGAAGAACGGGACTCTACGTTTCGATGATGAGGGGAATCCGGGGAAAAGGAACGTGCTGATAGACAAGGGTGTTCTTAAGGGGTACATGCATGATTACCTGACTGCGCAAAAAGCAGGGGTTGAGCCTACCGGCAACGGCCGACGCGAGTCCTACCAGCATAAGCCCATACCCCGCATGACCAATACCTACATTGCCCCCGGGGATAACGATCCGGAGGCCATTATAAGGGACACCCCTCACGGATTACTGGTGAAGAAAATGGGCGGAGGCCAGGTCAACACAACCACTGGTGATTTCGTATTTGATGTACAGGAGGGCTATATTATCAAGAACGGCGAGGTTCAATACCCGGTCAGAGGCGCGACCCTGACCGGAAATGGTCCCGAGGTTCTAAAGAATATTGATATGGTGGGGAATGACCTGGGGTTCTCCATTGGTACCTGCGGCAAAGACGGACAGGGGGTTCCGGTTTCCGATGCCCAGCCTACCATACGCATAAAGAGCATAACCGTGGGTGGTACAAGTTCAGGTGACGGTCCTGAGATCAGAAGATTTGTGTTTTAGGGGGACTGAAATTGAGGGATGAATTACTAAAGGCTGGTCACTGGGCGGTTGAACAAGCCCGGAAAAATGGTGTGGAGGCTGAGGCCTTTGTCCTGCATAGTGAGGATCTCACTATAGAGGTCAGGGACGGGCAGGTGGATACCCTTAAACAGGCGGAAGAAATCGGGCTGGGAATCCGGGTTTTTCAGGGGAACCGTCTAGGTTTCAGTTTCACCACTGATCTCAACCAGCAGGCAATACAGGAGGCCATTACTAGAGCCCTGGAAGGGGCCCGTTATACAGCCGACGACAAAAACAACGGTTTGCCCGAAGTAACCAAGGGTTATCCGGAGATAGCAACCTATGATGAGGAGATAGAAAAAACTGCCCTGGAAACCAAGGTGGAGATGGCCCGGCAGATTGAGGCTGAGGCTAAGAAATACGATAAGCGGGTAAAGATTGTGGAGAGTTCCGGTTATGAGGATTCCCGGTACCTGGTGGCGGTGGTAAGCTCCCGTGGTATAGAGGCGTTTCAAAAAGGTGCCTTTTGCGGGCTCTATATCTCTCTGATGGCCGAAGATAACGGAGAGATGCAGACCGGGTTTTCGGTAGAGGCCAGGCGACACATCAAGGAACTTGATCCGGCCCGGGTTGGAAAAGAAGGGGCTCACAACGCGGTACGGATCCTGGGAGCTAAAAGCTCACCATCCAGACCTCTGCCCTGTGTTCTCGAACCGTATGTGATGACCAGTTTCCTGGGAGTGCTCTCCAATTCATTCAGCGCCGACTCGGTACAAAAAGGCAAATCCACTTTCAAGGGCAAACTGGGGCTTTCTGTTGCCAGCAACCAGGTTACCCTGGTGGACGATGGCACCTACGAGAAGGGAATTGCATCCTTCCCGTTCGATGGTGAAGGCTGGCCCTCGCAGCGCACGGTGCTGATCCAGCAAGGAGAACTCCAAGGCTTTCTTTAGGATTCTTATAAAGCCCGCAAGGATAAGACGACTTCAACTGGTAATGGTATAAGAGGTTCATTCCGGGGGCTCCCTTCGGTTGGAACTACCAACCTCTATCTGCAGCCGGGAGCGGCGGCTCCGGAGACTCTGTGTCATGATTTTGATCGTGGGCTTTACGTGACGGAAGTAATGGGAATGCATACTGCCAATACAATATAAGTGG
>JBLNCH010000286.1:0-3259 GCA_050260485.1 Bacillota bacterium
GGTTCAACGGTTTTCAAGACCGCCTCCTTCAACCGCTCGGACACCCCTCCAGTAATAGCACTCTTCTAGAGCGCATGTAGAAGTATAGCACAGAAAATTCGGCGTTGTCAATGAAGGGGTACATCCTCCAAAACCTCATGCTCCATACGCTTATCTATCATATACCCTTGATCTAATCCTTTGCAATCCTCCCATATAGGGAACCAGTACCTGAGGAATCACCACTGAGCCATCGGCCTGCTGGTAGTTTTCCAAAATTGCAGCTACCGTCCGACCCACTGCAAGGCCCGAACCATTCAGGGTATGGCAGTATTGCGGCTTGCTCTGATTTTCGGGGCGGTAACGAATATTTGCCCGGCGGGCCTGGAAGTCCTCACAGTTGGAGCAGGAGGAAATCTCCCGGTATTCACCATAATAAGGCAGCCAGACTTCAATATCGTAAGTCTTAGCCGCCGAGAAACCCAAATCCCCGGTACACAATGCTATTACCCGGTACGGCAGACCCAGAAGTCTCAATACCTCTTCCGCATCGCGGACCATCCCCTCCAACTCTTCATAAGACTGCTCTCTTCGGGTGACTTTGACCATTTCCACCTTGTTGAACTGGTGCTGCCTTATTATTCCCCGGGTATCACGTCCGTGGGAGCCGGCTTCAGCTCGGAAACAGGCGGTATAAGCTGTCAGGTAGATGGGGAGGTCGGCAGCATTCAGTATCTCTTCCCGATACAGGTTGGTAAGAGGCACTTCCGCTGTGGGCACCATAAACAGGTCGCGCCCCTCAATCTTAAACATATCCTCGGCAAACTTGGGCAGTTGCCCGGTACCCTGCATACACTCAGCATTAACCATGAAGGGAGGAAATATCTCGTGGTATCCATGTTTATCCACATGCAGATCAAGCATGAAGTTCACCAGGGCCCTCTCCAGGCGAGCTCCGGCACCTTTGTAAACGGTAAACCGGGTACCTGAAAGCTTGGCAGCTCTTTCAAAGTCCAGTATGTCAAGCCGGGTGCCCACGTCCCAATGAGGCAGGGGGGAGAAATCAAATTGCCGGGGTTCTCCCCACCTTCTCACTTCAACGTTGTCTTTCTCTCCTGCCCCCACCGGAACCGAGTCGTGGGGAAGATTGGGCAATACCAAAAGTGCTTGCTCAATCTTTTCTTCCAGGGCCTTAAGCTGGTCATCAAGCTCCTTGATCTCCTGACCGATTACCTTAACACGAGCCATTAACTCCGCCGACTCTTTCCCGGCCTTTTTAAGCTTGCCAATCTCCTGTGAGGCCCGGTTGCGAAAGCTTTTTTTCTCTTCCACTTCCACCAGCAACCGTCTTCGCACCTCGTCCATATTAAGGAATTCATCCAATCCAGCCAAAGAACCCTTGAGAGCCAGTTTTTGCGCCACCATTTCGGGATTGGCCCTGATTAACTTGGGATCTAGCATATTGCCTCCTTAGAAACTTAGCACCTTAACGTTACTTATTCCATCAATAGCTTTCAGTTTGGTCAGGGTCTCATGGTCCACTTCCGCATCCACATTTACCACCATCAAAGCGATGTCCCCTTTAACCTTTCGAGCCACTCGCATCATGGCAATATTGATGCCCGCGTCACCAAAGACCGTTGTAAATGGTCCTATTATCCGGGGACGGTCCTCGTTGGCAGCAATCACCACATGACCTACCGGCAGGATGTCCGTCTCGTAACCGTTAAACTCCACGATCACCGGGTCCCCGGTCGACGTCAGGGTACCTGCTATATCAAGTTGGTAGTTGTGATTATAGATTTTAACTTTAATCAGGTTAATATAACCTTTTTCTTTTTTGCCTTTCTTTTCGTAGACCTTGATCCCCCGTTCTTCCGCCAAAATCCTGGCGTTTACATAATTGACTCTGTCAGCCAGCACGGGAGTAAGCAGCCCTTTAAGAAAGGCGATGGTCAGTATCTCCTTATCATGATTGGCAATTTCACCGCAATAAGTGATTTCCACGCGGTCGATCGGAGCTTTCTCGATCTGGTAATAAAAGCTGCCCATTGCCTCACATAACTCAATAAAAGGCCTAAAGAATTCCAGGTCCTGACGTAGTATCGTCGGCAGGTTAACCACGTTGGGAACTATTTCTCCCTTCAGGGCCTTTATTACCTGTTCCGCGATATTAAGCCCGACGCGTTCTTGGGCCTCTTTGGTATCCGCCCCCAGGTGCGGGGTCACAACCACATTATTAAATTTGAACAGCGGATTGTTTTCCGCGGGTTCCTCTTCAAAGACATCCAACCCGGCACTGGCGACCTTGCCTGTCTCCAGAGCTTCAACCAGAGCCTGCTCGTTTATTATGCCACCCCGGGCACAATTGATCACTCTTACTCCATCCTTGGCGATGGCCAGCTCTTTTCTGCCTATCATGCCCATGGTTTCCTGGTTACGGGGTGTATGAACAGTAATGAAGTCAGCTTCCCTCACCAGTTCTTCCAGGGTGTTTTTCTTCTCCGCCCCAAAGCGAACAAATCTTTCATCGGGAATATAGGGATCATAGGCTATGACCTTCATATTAAATGCCGCCAGCCGCTCGGCAACCATGGAGCCGATTCTGCCCAGGCCTACTATTCCAACAGTCTTGCCGTATAACTCCACCCCCCTGAAGGGCTTACGGTCCCATTTGCCACCTTTGACAAAGGCGTTGGCCTGAGGAATGTTCCGTGATGAGGCCAACAGCAGCCCGATGGTTTGCTCGGCTGCTGAAATCGTATTACTGTCAGGTGTGTTGGCAACAATAATTCCCCGCCGGGTGCAGGCCGCAACATCAATATTGTCAATCCCATTACCGGCCCGGCCTACTACTTTAAGCTTCTTCCCGGCATTGACCAGTTCTTCGTCCACCTGGGTTACGCTTCGCACGATCAAGGCATCGTATTCGCCGATAACCTCTAAGAGTTCCTGTCGGCTGATCCCGTCTCGGTAAGTAACATCCAGTTCTTTCTGCAACAGGGCTAAACCTTTTTCAGAAACCCTCTCTGAAATTAAGACCTTGGGTTTCGCCATTCTAAGCTTCCTCCTTTTTTACGAACAGTTCCTGAACCTTGTTTGTTCCCTGTCCAAACTTAATTGGAAAACCATTTTCATAAAGAACAATCTCCAAAGCCGCCAGGGTCGACAGCAGGTCAAGGGAGCGAACAAAGCCAAGGTGTCCGATACGGAATATAACATCATCCAGCTTCTGTTGCCCGCCAGCCACTACTACCCCGAAACGGTCGAGGAGTATCTT
>JBLNCH010000287.1:0-4589 GCA_050260485.1 Bacillota bacterium
CTTACAGATAGAAATGGTAACCGGAACCACCAGCAAAACCGTGGTAACATTGTCCAGGAATGCTGATGCCACCGCAGTAACAATCGAGAGGGCAATCATTGTCTTCACCGGGTCACCGCCGGTTGAATGAGCCGCCTTGATGGCCACATACTCAAAAACCCCGCTTTTGCGGGTTATACCCACGATAACCATCATGCCAAAGAGCAGACCGATAGTATTGAAGTCAATAAAACCGACGGCCTCATGCTGCACCACAACTCCCAGCAAAACCAGCAGCGACGCACCACAAAGTGCAAGTATAGTGCGATGAATTTTCTCCGATACAATAAAAGCATAAACGACGAGAAAAAGAATTCCTGCAAACCAAGTCTGCCATTCCATTGCAATGTCCCCTTATATTTTGATGTTAGGGATCGACCGTAACAGCCGTCTTTTATCTGCTCGCCTTCTAATACTAATACTCATATACCCTTCTTTACGGCGATGGGATCAGCGGTGGGCTCCTCAAAAACTGTCTGTCGGCAGGTCCCGATTGTGCTTTTTCGTTGGAAGACTTTAAAATCCATTCGTAAAACTCCCGCTTGGAAAATATTAGATATATAAAGCGCTTGTCGGTTGAGTCCGTATCAACTTCCAAGCGCCTTATCAACTACGGAAGCTCTTAGGGTGAGAATCTATTCCAGGACCACCAGTACATCACCTTCGGAAACCTGTTTCCATACTTCAACCTTGATTTCCTTGACGACGCCATCTTCAGTAGCGTAAACCGGATTCTCCATTTTCATGGCTTCCACGATTATTAACTCATCATCCTCAGCAACCTTCTGTCCTACCTCAATAAGTATCTCCACAACTTTTCCTGACAGAGGACTTTCAATTACTGCCATCTTAAATTCCCTCCTGAAATATCATTAAATATCATTTCAAGTCTAATTATATAAGAAAACAGCACTTTGCCGTTACTTTAGTTTTTCCTGATCCGAATTGCTTCAAAACATTGGGTCAAAACACAGGTTGCATTCGTGTCACCGGTGCCCTGGCCACTTCCGGTTGGTACAGCGTTTTATCGTAAACAGCACCAAGGCTAAACCCGGGGGAATTTATGCATTAGAATCAGAAAGATTCTGCTTCCAAAGACTACCAGCGGAATACTGCCGGCCTTAGCATAATTTTAGGATTCGGATTTTTCGGGGAATACTTTGAGCAGTATTTTACCGACAATTATAAACAGCCCAATCACAAAAAACATTACCGGCAATCCGATACCAGCAATCTCGAGAGCTTGTTCTACCGCTTGGTTCATTGTTTTTTTAATACCTCCTTTTATAAACTCCTACAGCATGCCGGCAACCACTGCTAGTACAATACCACCAGCGATAATTGAGCCAATCTGACCGGATACGTTCGCCCCAATGGCGTGCATAATAAGGTAATTTCGTTTATTGTCGACAAAGGCCATTTTGGCAATCACCCGTGCCGACATTGGGAAAGCGGAAATACCGCAGGCGCCAATCATGGGATTGATCTTCTGCTTTAGGAACAAATTCATAGCTTTAGCGAAAAGAACTCCACCCGCAGTATCAAAGACAAAGGCCACAACCCCCAGTCCCATCACCATTAAGGTACTAAGATTCAAAAAATCTCCCGCAATCATGGTCGAGCCGATGGTAATTCCCAAAAGAAGGGTTACCAGATTAGCCAGTTCATCCTGAGCCGACTTCGAGAGGCGCTCGACCACTCCACACTCTCTCAGAAGGTTGCCAAACATCAGCATACCAATTAGAGCTACACTTATCGGAGCAATAATCCCGGCGATTAGAGTAACTACAATGGGAAAAGCGATTCTTACCATCCGGGATACGGGAACATCTTCTTTTTTGGGCATAACTATCGAGCGTTCTTCCTTGGTTGTCAAAGCCCTGATCACAGGAGGCTGAATAATCGGTACCAGTGACATGTAAGAATAAGCAGCGACAGAAAGAGGAGCCAGTAAATGGGGGGCCAGCTTGCTGGCAACGTAAATAGTAGTGGGGCCATCTGCCGCTCCAATAATCCCGATCGAAACCGCCTCTTTAATATCAAACCCCAATAGGGCTGCAATAACTATCGTTACGAAAATACCAAATTGTGCAGCCGCTCCAAATATCATCAATATCGGGTTTTTTAACATCGGCGCAAAATCACACATCGCACCGATTGCAACAAAAATTAAACAAGGAAAAAGCTCGGTAATTATTCCGGCATGATGTAAAATAGTCAATGGGCCTTCGGGGCCAATAACTGAGGAAAAAGGTATGTTACATAACAAAGCACCAAACCCGATGGGCAAAAGCAATACCGGTTCATATTCCTTGGCAATCGCCAGGTAAATTAAAAGTATGCCAATCCCATACATCACCAAGTGCTTCCAGGTTAATCCCATGATTCCGATTAATAATTGATCCATTTTTGCCGTCATCCTCCCGCTTTTACTGTCAGTCGTGATTTGTGGGATTCAATTCAATATTTTTTGTTACAGAGTCATACTAACAATACTCCGGTAAATCTCCACAGCAAACAAACCGGCAAATATCATGATGTCACTAATTTTCCGGCCAAAACAATCCAGTGCCGGAGCAAGTACCGCTTATTATTATTTTTTTACACCGGCTTAGAACCTCCTTGTAACATCCAATGCATGTTTATATACTTAACATTAAGTAAGTAGTTTTTGTTTGTCAATATATGTCCAGGCAACATAGGCTCGAATTTCTATCGAAAAAAATCTGGCTGTCTATTTATTCGCTCTTCATTTTTGGGCGGGCTTAACTACAACAATACACCGGCATTCTGTTTCTTAACTTTAGGTCACTTTCAGGTCAGAGCGGATTTGAAGAAATGAAGGCGAAGCGAAAAGGAACTAGCGTAGTATTACAGTTTTGTGGCACTATTAGGAAAAGTACGTAGCACAGTATTTATAAGATATTTTTAGGCAGGTGTAGCTTATGACAACCCCGAACAACAAAGTCGACAGTAGTCAAATTCGCCCCGAACTGGCCGAGGTTATCAGACGCCATTCATTCGGCCTTGATGAGAACCGGCCCGAAGCAGTGGAGCGCCGGTTGATGAAAAACCAGCGTACTGCTCGCGCCAACGTGGAGGATCTATGCGATCCCGGCAGTTTCATCGAGTACGGTGCCTTGGCGATTGCCGCCCAGCGCAGCCGCCGGTCGGAGGAGGACCTCATTGCGAGAACCCCTGGTGACGGTCTAATAGCAGGACTGGGATCGGTTAACGGCTCCCTGTTCGGAGAGGAGAAGTCCCGCTGTCTGGTAATGGCCTACGACTACACGGTTCTGGCCGGTACCCAGGGCTTCTTCAATCACAAGAAGATGGACCGCATGCTCAGGCTGGCCCACCAGCAGGGCATCCCCCTCATCCTCTTTGCTGAAGGCGGTGGCGGGAGACCAGGCGATGTTGATGCCAGCGGGGTAGTTATTGCCGGTCTGGATTTAACCACCTTCGCACAGTTCGGAGGTTACAGCGGTCGAGCTCCATTGATAGGCATCGTATCGGGACCCTGTTTCGCCGGCAATGCAGCCCTACTGGGGTGCTGCGATGTGATTATCGCGGCCAAGAACTCCAATATCGGCATGGGCGGCCCGGTGATGATCGAAGGTGGTGGACTGGGGGTATTCCGTCCCGAGGATGTTGGCCCGATTGATGTCCAGACTAAGAACGGAGTAGTCGATATCGCAGTGGCTGATGATGTTGAGGCAGTGGCGGTAGCCAAGAAGTATCTCTCCTATTTCCAGGGGGAAGTCTCCAGTTGGGAAGCCCCGGACCAGATGAAGCTCCGCAAACTGATCCCCGAGAACCGCCGCCGGGTCTATGACATGCGTATCGTGATTAAAACCCTGGCTGACGTTGATTCCTTCCTCGAATTAAGACCTGATTATGGCCCGGAAATGATTACCGGTTTTATTCGCATCGAAGGTAAACCTTTCGGTGTCATAGCCAACAACTGCCGACATCAGGCGGGAGCCATTGAGGCTGAAGGTGCTGACAAGGCGGCACGTTTAATGCAGATCTGTGATGTGCATGGCCTGCCAATTCTGTCGCTCATCGACACCCCCGGATTTATGGTGGGACCGGATATTGAAACCCGGGCCCAGGTGCGTCACGTATGCCGCATGTTTGTAATCGGCTCTCATATTTCTGTGCCTTTCTTCTCAGTGGTAACCCGCAGGGGATACGGTCTTGGTGCCATGGCCATGGCCAAAGGTGGCTTCCACGAATCTGTTTTCTGCGCCGCCTGGCCTACCGGCGAGTTTGGAGCCATGGGTCTGGAAGGTGCAGTAAAGAAGGGCTTTGAAAAACAGCTTAATGCCATCGAGGATCCGGTTGAGAGAGAGGCCCTGTATAATAAACTGCTCGATGAGCTTTATGATAGAGGAAAAGCTGTCAATATGGCGTCCTACCTGGAGATCGATGCCGTGATTGATCCGGCTGATACCCGCAGGTGGATCCTGAAGGGCCTGATGTCGGCCCCACCCAAAACAAAACCGAGTCGCCCCTTCATCGACCCGGTGTAGACCTCAGCTATACTT
>JBLNCH010000288.1:0-9272 GCA_050260485.1 Bacillota bacterium
AGGCATTTAACTTGAAAACCAGGTCTATTCTTCTTCATCAGGATACTCTGTACCGACAGGTCCAAAGCTCCGTCAAGTTCGAAAAACCTTTCAAACAGGCGGGAGAAGTATTCGGGACTCATATCATCAATATTGGTCTCAATTACCCCTACCATCTCCTCCTTGAGGTGGGATTGGGCGATTGTTCCTGAGACCACCCTTAACAGGTTCGGAACATCAGAACGGCTGTTCTTTCCCGCACCGTAACCCACCTTTCCAATGGTCATGGAGGGGAATGGTCCAAAGCCCTGGCATAAGGTGCTTACTATGGCCGCACCAGTTGGAGTTACAAGTTCTATTTCAGCTTCTACTCCATAACATGGAATACCCTGCAACAGTTCCAGGGTTGCCGGAGCCGGCAGAGGATACCTACCATGTGCCATATTGGCTAGACCGTGGGGCATCGGCAGGGGAGAGCAGTACATCTCCTGAATGTCCAACTGTCGTAACGCTAACAAGAAGCCGACAACGTCGACTATGGTATCTATTGCACCCAGTTCATGAAAATGAACATGATCTATGGGCACGCCATGTATCCGTGCCTCACAGGTCGCCAACCTGTTAAACACTTCTAGGGCTGCTGCTTTCTCTTCGCTGGACAAGGAACTTCGTTCTATGAGATCCGTCACCTCACCCAATCCGGCAAAGGCGGCGGAAGAGGTGTTCCCTACAGTGACATCCGAAGAAGTGATCCCCTGGATCACTACTGTCTTAGCTGTTAAAGTAACCGGTTGTGGCAGAAACATATTTAATTCTTCTTCTACCAAAGACAGATCAGCACCCAGGGCAGCCAGGGCCCCCAACAACATATCCCCACTGACTCCCGAAAAACAGTCGAAATATAGTATTTTCAAGACTTTACCCTCCTTTTATGTCTAGTTTAATTTAACGGTTGAGCTTATCCTAACAACATTGATATTATTTAAGATAAGCGTTAGGAGGCAATACGTTGAAAGATTTGATTCCACTCATTAATGACTACATTTTATGGTTGCCATTGGCCTTGGCCATCGTTTTCTTTATCCTCTGTGTGATAATTTGGCAGAGGAATAAGACGATCAAGGATTTGCTTAAGTTTTATTCCACTCTCATGGATTCATATGAAGAGGGGAACCTGGAATCAATATTACAGCAAGTAATCCGGAAACAGGAAGACATACTAAACCAATTACGGGTTTTAGAGGGCAGGATAGAAAATTGTGAGGGACAGTTGCCGGACTATATTAATAAAGTAGCTTTGCTCAGGTATAAAGCCTTTCCTGACGTTGGAGGAGATCTTTCTTTCTCGCTGGCCTTACTTAATCAAAGGGGAACGGGTTTGGTTCTAACAGGAATCTATGGCCGATCAGAAACGCGGACTTATGCGAAAGAAGTTCAATTTTTTAACTCCAATTATCCGTTGAGCGAGGAGGAACAACAGGTTATCATAATGGCCAAGAACAGAGGGGGATCCCGTGAATAACACTAAGAAGAAGCGGAAGAATGAGAAGCTGACCGTTCTTTTGATTCCTAATTCAGGAGCTAAGGCGAAAAGGCTGTCACTCTCCCACAGACAAATCAAAGGTGCCCTAATGGGGATAGTTTTCATGTCGGTCTTATTAGTGCTTGCGGGATTAACTATTTACCAGGGACGCCATACCCTGAGTGAAGCCATGCGCATCAAAGCCCAACACGAGGAACAGAAGAGACTGGTTACAGAGCTTAATAATAAGCTTTTGGAGATGGAGAAACAAAGGGAGCGCATCGAAAAACAGCAAGAACAGATTCGCAAGCTGGTGGGATCACCAACACTGTCGTCAATAAATCCTGCCACCAATCCGTCACGTGGTAATATGGGTGGGGTATCAAGAACCGAACGGCCAGACGACCTGCAAACAATCTCCAAAGAAATATCTAGTCTGCAATTCCTGCTGAATGAACGAGAGAAGGAAACCCTGACACTGCTTAACCTGGCCACAAACAATATTAATAAGCTTAGATCAATCCCCAATCACTGGCCGTTGGGGGGGGAAATAACGTCTACTTTTGGTTGGCGTGGTTCCCCATTTAGCAGAAGCAGGAGTAGCCGGGAGTTTCATGATGGAATAGATATTGCTGCTCCATATGGCAGTGAGGTTCATGCGGCTGCCGATGGAGTAGTCATTGAGGCCGGATGGGTTGCCGGTTGGGGACGCATAATTAAAATACGTCACAATGGTGGGCTGGTATCAGTCTACGCGCACAACTCACGTATTCTTGTGAAACCTGGTGACAGCGTTACCAAAGGTACTGTTATTGCGAAAGTGGGCAGTTCAGGCCGGAGTACTGGACCTCATTTACACTTCACCATTGAAAAGGATGGCAAGGCTGTGGACCCCATGATCTATCTACCATAAATAAGAAGGGGGATTTTTTACAGTGTTGAAGGGAAAGAACAAGAAAGCCCCATATGAAGGTATCGAGACCATAATCAGTGAGAAAGTTTTAATTAACGGAGATTTCAAATCTGATGGTTCCGTACGTATTGACGGAGGGATTGAAGGTCAGTTGGATTTAAAGGGCGATCTTGTTCTGGGCGAAAAAGGCAGCATAAAAGGGGATGTCATAGCCACCAATATTCTGGTTTCCGGAGTGGTTGAAGGTACAATCCTGGCGAGAGGTCGCCTGGAGATTACTCCCACCGGAAGTATCAAGGGTGGTGTGCAGTGTAAGAGCTTAATAGTTGAGGAAGGCGGCATAATTCAGGGTAATTGCAAGATGCAATTAGCCGAGGTCGATACCAAACCCGAGGAAAAATATTTGAAGAAATATACCGCGATAGATCACTAAACCCTGATTTATTTGGCCTAAAATTAATATGAAGCCAAGTCAGATATCTGTGGCCCAAGTTCTGCCCAACAAAAACGAATACCAGCAGTACGAGTTCATCACCCACATGGGATGGCTCGTTTTTTATTTTCCATCACGGGTTATCGTTTGAACCCGGCCAAACCATGAGCAATCACTTCCGCCATCTTGAAAACCAGGTTCAAGCGAGTATTTTGCAGAACCAAATGCTCAAGAAATCCCCCAACATTAACTATCCCTGAAATGTGAAGGTCTCCCACGGCGGGCAGTGATTTTTGCAGGGCAGTACCCGGATACAGAACCCCCGGTTTAACATTTATGTACCCTACGCGATCGGCCTTACCCAGACATGCGTCAACCGCAATGATAATCGGATTATGGTATTTGTCTTTAATGTGCTCGACTACGCTGACCAGGTTAACGGCATGGACCGGCTGCTCCAAGGTGCCGAACACATCAAAGCCGGTGTAGTTCAGCTGTTTCAGTCGTGTTCCAACCAATGGACCTAAGGAATCTCCGGTTGACCTGTCGGTACCAATACAAAGGACTACAACATCGCGACGCCAGGGATTGAGAGTACTTAACAAATCGCTGATTGATTGTTGTATTCTCCGGGAGGAGAATGGATCTTCATAAAATACCGATAAAGACTCTACTGGCTTGGTTGATTGCGGAAACACTTCCTATATAAACCTCCATTTGCGTTTGGTAACTAGTTTCACCCCCTGAAAAATTTTTTATACCCGCATTGGACGGACAAAAGGGCGATATAAATGATCTTAGGGGGTGAAGCATGAAAAGAAGTACATTGGCTGTGGCTTGGGGTTATATGGGAGCGGTTATAGGTGCGGGCTTCGCCTCTGGACAGGAATTAGTCCAGTTCTTTGTCAATTACGGTTCGTATGGTTCCTGGGGTATAATTCTGGCCGGCTTATTATTTGCTCTATTCGGGGGCCTGCTGCTGTTCTGGGTGCATACGCACCTTCTGGACAACTACCAGTCTGTTTTGAAAAGCCTGTTTGGGCAACGACTTAGTTTTATAATAGACTCCCTGCTAGCCGTCTTTTTATTTCTGGGCATATGTACCATGTTTGCCGCCAGCGGTGCGGTTTTCTATGAGCATATCAACCAATCAAAAACTACCGGCATACTGCTGGCCTACTTCGGGGTATTGATTTTTCTTATTACCGGGCGTAGAGGTATGGTGAACTCCTATAATCTTTTGGTCCCCATTAAATTTCTGCTATTATTAACTGTAGCGGGTTATGCCGCAATAGTAGGAGGGGGAGTCAGCCCTTCCAGCGCAATACCAGGGCACCTGATTAACCCCGGTATGGGGAATTGGACCCTGGCAAGCGTGCTGTATGTGGCTTACAATTTTAGTCTGGCCATGGTCGTTCTGGCTGAGTACCAGCCCATTACCACCTTTCGGGAGGGAATCAGGGGGGCATTTTTCGGCGGGTTGATGCTGGGCATGGTGGCATTGGTGTGCCATTATGCATTGCTGCCGAGCATGCCGGTGATCGTACACTATGAAATCCCGATGCTGTATGTTGCAGGAGCCATATCCCCCCTGACAAAAATGGTTTACATGGCCGTTCTCTGGATCGGTATCCTGACGACCGCCATTGCCAATGCCTATGGTTTTGCGCAGAGATTTAGCGATTTTAGCGGGCTTGGTTACAACTGGTGCTTAATAAGCACCGTGACCATGGCCCTGCCCCTGGCATTCCAGAGTTTCGCATTCCTGGTGGGAACGGTGTATCCCCTGCTAGGATTGCTGGGGATAGCAATACTGGCCGCATTAACCTGGAAGCTCATTGTAAATTCCTTAACGGCCTTATCCAATTCCGCTTACCGGATAATGGCCCGATTGTACAAGGGGGTTTAGATGATGGGATTACAAAACCTGCCATCGGTAGATGAGGTCCTTAAGGATGCAAGAGTTCGCGAAATTGAGAATAGGTGTGCCCGGGACCTGGTGGTACAGGCTGTGAGGGATGAACTGGGCATATTGAGGGAAGGGATCATGAATGCGGGTCACCAGTGGAACCGGGAAGAAGCCCGGGAGCGGGTGGTCATAAGGGCAATCCACCGTCTGGAGGCATTGCGAAAGGGGAGCTTACGGAGAATAATCAACGCCACCGGGGTAGTGTTACATACCAACCTGGGGCGGGCTCCACTGTCCCCGGAATCCTCGGATTACGTCGCACGCTTGGCTCAAGGCTACACCAACCTGGAAATGGATCTGGAGGAAGGCAAGCGAGGATCCCGTTACCAGCACCTGGAATCAATGCTCCAAAGCCTTTCTGGTGCGGAGGCGGCATTGGTCGTTAATAACAACGCGGCGGCAGTCTTGTTGGTATTGAATACCTTGGCCACCGGATGTGAAGTGGTTGTGTCCCGGGGTCAGCTGGTGGAGATCGGCGGCTCTTTTCGCATACCGGAAATTATGGCTTTGAGCGGGGCCAGACTGGTAGAGGTCGGTACTACCAATAAAACCTACCTCTCGGATTTTGAACAGGCGGTTACGGAACAGACTGCCCTGTTTCTGGCGGTTCACACCTCCAACTACCGTATTGTTGGTTTTACTCACGAGGTCGCTTTAAATGAACTGGTTGACTTGGGGCGCCGGCTGGGCCTGCCCGTTGTTCAGGACCTAGGCAGCGGAAGTCTAATTGACCTTTCCTCGTGGGGATTGGAGGCGGAGCCCACGGTTCAGGAGTGCTTACAGACCGGAGTGGATTTGGTTACCTTCAGCGGGGACAAACTCCTGGGCGGTCCCCAAGCAGGAATAATCGTAGGGAAAAAACACCTGATCGATGCCATGAAGCGCAACCACCTCTTAAGGGCTTTACGGGTGGATAAATTGACCATCGCTGGTCTGGAAGCAACCCTGAGCAGTTATATCAACGGCTGTCCTCAAAACAAGATACCGGTTTTGAGGATGCTTACACGGGATCCAGCCGAGTTAAAGGAACTGGCTGATGGACTGGCTCGGTCAATTCGAGACGAATTACAGAGTTGGAGCGAGCCACCGGAGGTAAGGGTGGTTGAGATAAACGACAAGGTTGGGGGTGGGGCCTACCCCCTGCAGGAACTGCCCGGTTATGGAGTGGAGATGGTTTTTGGATTTGATCCCGGGCAACTGGTACACAGGCTGCGCATTATGGAGCCCGCCTTATTGCCAAGGATTAAGGAAGGCGCCATCATTATTAGCGTAAGAACACTCCAAGCCGGAGAAGAGAAACTGATACCCGGATTACTACGCCATGGTCTGGAGGCTCTTTGATGAAAAGACTGATTATCGGAACTGCGGGGCACATAGATCACGGTAAAACAGCCCTGGTAAGGGCTATGACCGGAATTGATACTGATAGGCTGAAAGAAGAGAAGAAAAGGGGCATATCCATCGAATTGGGATTCGCTCCCCTGACCCTGCCGAACGGGCAATTAGCCGGTATTGTGGATGTCCCCGGTCATGAGAGGTTTGTACGGCAAATGCTGGCCGGGGCTTTTGGCATGGACCTGGTGTTATTAATTATTGCTGCTGATGAAGGGATAATGCCTCAGACCAGAGAACATCTGGACATCATTCAGCTGCTGGGTATTAGCCAGGGTATTGTGGTGATTACCAAAAAAGATCTGGTCGATGAAGAGTGGTTGATGATGGTGGAGGATGATATAAGAGAATACCTGGCGGGCACAGAGCTTAAGGAATGGCCAATCATAGCCGTTTCCTCAACGGAAGGAGAGGGCATTCCCGAACTGTTAAGGCTGATTGAAGAACTGTCGGCGGTGGTGGAGGAGAAACCGGTTTTGGGGAAGGTACGGTTACCCATAGACCGTGTTTTTACCATGACCGGTTTTGGTACGGTAGTGACCGGAACCCTCTGGTCGGGCAGTATCCGGCTTAATGACAGCCTGCAGGTCCTTCCTCAGGATATTCCCGTGCGGGTCAGAACCCTGCATGTGCACAACCACAAGGTGGAAGAGGCTTTTGCCGGGCAAAGGGTGGCGGTAAATCTACAGGGGGTAGAAACTTCTGATATCACTAGAGGAAATGTCCTCGCCACTCCGGGATTTCTTAGGCCCACTTACCGCATCAGCGGGAGCCTGCGCCTGCTGAAAAACAGTCCCCGGCCGCTAAAAAACTGGACCCGGGTAAGATTCCACCTGGGGACGGATGAGTGCCTGGGGCGGGTCGTACTGCTGGAGCATGATGAACTACAGCCGGGAGAACAAGGATACGTACAGATAGCCATGGAAGAGCCGGTCGTGTGTGCCAAAGGCGACCGGTTTGTGATCCGTTTTTACTCACCGGTAACCACCATTGGTGGTGGTGTGGTGATAGATCCTTACCCCCCGAAACAGAAGCGGTTTAATGAAGCGGTTTTAGAGGAAATCGCAGTCAAGGAAGAAGGCGATTTGGAGGAAGTAATCCTGCAGGAACTGCATAAACACCCGGATCGGATAATATCCGTCGAGGACCTGGCTCCGGTTACCAATCACAGTCCCGGGGAGACCAGAGATGTATTGAAAAACCTTTGCGAACAAGGCCTGGTAGAACATTTAAGGGTGGAGAACCGTGACCTCTACATCAGTACTCTGGGAATGGATTATGCTGGACAGACCATTACCAGTGCCTTGGAAGACTACCGGAAAAAGTACCCCCTGCGCCCGGGTTTTCCCCGCGAAGAACTGCGCAGTCGGTATTTCAAACCGTACTCAGTCAAGGTTTTTAATGCCCTGCTCGGCCTTCTGGAAAGCAAAGGCGTGTTAACAACTGATCCCAAGCATGTCAGGCTTCCCGGTGCCGCGGCGGAACCCGACCAGGATGCCGAGCAGGCCATTCAAAAAGTGATGGAAATGCTGGAGGAGAATCCCCTGGCGCCCCCCGGGCTAAAAGAAATTCAGGAAGCAATAGCCGGCTCCCGTTACGATCCGGCGGAAATAATTGCTTACCTAGAGGAATCCGGACGAATAATTAAGATTGCCGAAGGGGTCTATTATTCCCGATCAGGATTGGATCTGGCCTGGAACAAATTAAACCAGCATTTTAATGAAAAGAAAGAACTATCACTGGCCGAAGCCCGCGATATATGGGAGACCTCCAGGAAGTTTACCCTGCCCCTTTTGGAGTATTTTGACCGGATAAAATACACCAAGCGGATTGGGGACAACCGGATAAAGATCGCCCGTTGATTGGTTGGTATTGACAGACGAACCTTTTGAATCATTTCGTTGCCGACAGGACCCTGCCCTGAGACGTCGAAATGTATAGCAGGAAGCGGAATATCACCCGGGGAGGCAGACGGTCCGGAAAAACTGTTCCGCCCGGGAGAGGAGGCAAACCTTATGTTGCAGATCGAAAACATCAATGTCTACTATGGACCGATTCATGCCCTTAAAGATGTTTCGTTAAGTGTAAGCGAAGGAAGCATCGTGAGCCTGATTGGCGCCAATGGCGCCGGAAAAACCACAACCCTGAAGACCATATCCGGTCTCCTCCGTCCCAAATCCGGGACCATCCGCTTCAAAGGCCAGGATGTAACTTCACGTCCCGCCCAGGATATTGTGGCTCTGGGGATATCACAAGTGCCAGAAGGCAGACGGGTATTTCCCGCCATGTCGGTTCAGGAAAACCTGGAGATGGGTTCCTATTTACGTAAAGACAAGGCTGGCATTGCGGAAGATTTCGAGAACGTGTTCAAGAGGTTTCCCAGGCTCAAGGAGCGCCGTAAACAGATGGCCGGCACCCTGAGCGGGGGAGAACAGCAGATGCTAGCCATCGGCAGGGCATTAATGGCCCGGCCTGTACTGATGCTGCTGGATGAACCTTCAATGGGGCTGGCTCCCCTGCTGGTGCGGGAGATCTTTGAGATTATCAAGGATATCAATGCCAACGGCACCACGATTCTATTGGTAGAACAGAATGCACGTATGGCATTATCGATAGCGGATAAGGCCTACGTACTGGAAACCGGGAGTGTGGTTCTTGAAGGTAAGGCCAGTGAAATGTTGGAGAGTGACCAGGTAAAACAGGCCTATTTAGGCGGCTAAGGGGGTAAGGTTTGTGAAGGTTAGGGAGAGGATGAGCAGGGATCTGGCTGTTGTGACCCCAGAAACTTCGGTAGTAGATGCATTCCAGCTGATGCAGGAACGCAAGGTGCGAAGACTGCCGGTTATGTCCAAAAACAAGCTGGTAGGTATAGTCACGATCAAGGACCTAAACAAGGTATCACCGTCTTCTGCCACCAGCTTAAGCATTTTCGAGATGAACTACCTGCTGGCCAAAACCAAGATTAAGGAAGTCATACCCAAGAACATGAAGGTTATTACCATCGAAGCTGATGCTAATGTCGAAAAGGCGGCGGTACTGATGCGGGGGCACCAGATCGGAGGCA
>JBLNCH010000289.1:0-6145 GCA_050260485.1 Bacillota bacterium
GGTTCAGGTCCCGGCGGGGATAGCCAGGTACCGGATTGTGAGTATAGAGAAGTAAAGTTGGGGAGGTTTTGTTTTGTCGGACCAGGAATTGCACGAGCTTATGCAGGTTAGATTAGAAAAAATCAAGGACCTCAGAAGCAAAGGGATTGAACCCTACGGCGGCAGGTTTGAACGCACGAAATTGGCTCAGGCCATAAAGGATGATTTTGAAGGCCTCGAGGGACAGGAGGTCCGGGTAGCCGGCCGGATCATGGCTAAAAGGGGGCACGGAAAGGCGGGCTTTGCGAACCTGCAGGACCCGTCAGGGAATATACAGCTTTATTTTAAATCCGATGACCTGGGAGAGGAACAGTACGAGCTCTACGAGAAATGCGACATTGGGGATATTGTCGGCATTTGGGGCAACGTTTTCCGCACCCGGAGAGGTGAGATTTCGGTAGCGGTGACCCGTATGGTTTACCTGGCCAAATCTCTTAACCCGCTACCGGAGAAATGGCATGGTTTAAAGGATGTGGAGCTGCGGTACCGGCAGAGGTACCTGGATCTGATAGTAAACCCCGGAGTCCGTGATGTTTTCATCCGGCGAAGTAAAATTATAAGAAGCATGCGCAGGTACCTGGATGAACAGGGATTCCTGGAGGTTGAAACCCCCATGATGCAGCCGATTGCAGGTGGTGCAGCTGCTCGTCCCTTTATCACCCACCATAACGCGCTTAACATGGATCTTTATCTCAGGATTGCGCCCGAACTTTATCTCAAGAGACTCCTGGTCGGAGGATTGGAGAAGGTTTATGAGATAAACCGCAACTTCCGCAATGAGGGCATATCAACTAAACACAATCCTGAATTTACCATGGTGGAGATCTATCAGGCGTTTGCCGACTATGAGGTAATGATGGAACTGACCGAGAACCTGATATACCATGTGGTAATGGAGGTTATCGGATCACCGGTGGTCCAATACCAGGGAACCAGCCTTGACTTTACCCCACCGTGGGAAAGGATCACCATGATGGACGCTATCAAGGAATACTCGGGAATTGACCTGACTTCGGTCAAGGATGACCAGGAAGCCCGCAACCTGGCACAGAGCCTGGGTCTGGTGATTGATAACAACGCTACCCGGGGCGAAGTTATTAACACCATCTTTGAGGAGAAGGTTGAACCTCACCTGATCCAACCAACCTTCATTTACAGCTATCCGGTGGAAATCTCTCCTCTGGCCAAGCGCAATCAGGACAACCCCCAGCTTACCGACCGGTTTGAGATTTTCGTAATGAACCGGGAATTGGGGAATGCTTTTTCCGAATTAAACGACCCTATTGACCAGCGGGGACGTTTCGAGAGTCAGATGAAGAAACGCAGTCAAGGGGATTCTGAGGCTCACATGATGGACGAGGACTACTTAAACGCCCTGTCGTACGGTATGCCTTCCGCAGGAGGATTGGGCATCGGCATCGACCGCCTGGTAATGCTTCTGACCGACTCTCCATCGATAAGAGATGTAATCCTGTTCCCCACCCTGCGCCCTCTGAGAGACTAAATCAAGTGAATCAAGGGGAGAAGGTCCCCTTGATTCGTTTTGTATTCATGGGGACTGTTCCCTTGATGCATGACGTTTTAACCGTGATGCCAAACGGTTGAAGAAATCCCAGGCTTCATCCACCCGCAGCAGAATGACCAGCACCACGTATAATGCAACTCCGAATATCATGCAGGCACCGAGATGCACGAGCTGGCCCTTCAGGTAGGTCATATCAAGATGGGCAGCCAGCAGGATATCCAGCAAATACACGCCCAATCCCATGGCCAGAGAGGCAACCAGGATCTTGCCCACGTTGAGAAAAAGCTTCTTCTCCGGCAGCTCGGGAAGTCGTGGCCGCAACAACCAGTAAGCCAGTACCATATTAACAATGGCAGCCAGGCTGTTGGCCAGGGCCAGCCCTCCGTGCTGCAGATAGCGAATGAGGATCAAGCTGAAGATCAGATTAATGATCACTACCGTGATGCTGATCTTAACCGGGGTTTTGGTATCCTGCAGGGCATAATAGGTGCGGTTGATTACGTTGTAAGCCCCCTGGGCGAAGAGCCCGAAGACAAAAAACTGGAGGGCAAAAGCGGTCATCTGAGTGGAATTGGCGTTAAAAGCACCCCGCTCGAACAGGACCCGGACAATAGGGGAGCTCAGTACAAACAGCCCTACCGCCGCCGGGATGGTAAACATCCCCACCAGGTTAAGCCCGAAAACCATGGTATGCCCAAGCTCTTTATTGTCTCCCTTCGCAGCCAGGGCTGAGAAAGAAGGAAAGACTGCGGTATTGATGGCAACCACAAAGAGGTTGAAGGGCAGGAACATCAGCTTGTTGGCAAAGTTTAAAGCTGCCAGGCTGCCCTCTGATAAGGTGGATGCCAGTATGCGGTCGATGGTAACATACACCTGATTTACACCGGTGCCGATCATCACCGGGAGCACCAGCTCCCCAATCTTTCGCACTCCCGGATGCTGCAGCGAGACAGCCGGGTAATAACGGAGGCTCCGGCCGAACATGGCCGGTATCTGGATGATGACCTGGGCCACCATGGCCAGTACAGTCCCGAGCGCCAGGCCATAGACTCCCATCTCCGGAACCAGCAGGTAGACCGACAGTATTACGGTTCCGGAAAAGGCCGCCGAGGTAAAGGCCGGCAGGGCAAAATGCTGCAGGCTGTTTAAGATGCCTCCCTGCAGCATGGACAGGGTATACAGGAGCACGCAGGGAAACATAATCCGGGTCAGCTTCACGGTGAGTTCCTGGGCCTCGGGGGAGAATCCCGGTGCGATAAGGGATACAAGTATGGGAGCCAGCAGGATCCCCAGAACCGCTATCGCACTCATCACCAGAGCAGCCAGGTTCACGATGTAACTGGCTAACCGGGACGATTCCCGCGGTCCCTGGTTTATATGAGTGGATGTAAAAACAGGAATAAAGGCGGTGGCCAAGGCCCCGCCCAGTATCACATATACAAGATTCGGTATGGTGAAGGCCATCAGGTAAGCGTCGGTCGCCATAGTGGTGCCGAACTCGGCGGCGATGACCTGCTCCCGCACAAAACCCAGGAGCCTGCCTATAATGCTGATGGCCAAGATCAGACCCGCAGCTTTAACCAGGGTTCTCTTTTCTGCCATTTCCTCTTCCCCGGATCTTTTACTACTACAGTGTTTCCAGTTTCAAACCGTAGGACTCAACCTCCGGCCGGTTGTAGATATTCTTGGTGTCAACAATAAACGGGTTTTCTCCTACCAGGTGCTCCTTAAAAAGAGCCAGGTTGTGGTAGTCAATACCGTTCTGCCGGGCCAACACCAGGATACCGTGCGCACCTTTTACGGCCTCTTCCAGTGAATTAACCTTGAACGGATAGCTCGACGGAACCGCCGGGTCAAAAGCCCTGACCGTGCAACCCGCTTGCTGCAGGTGCCCGATAACATCCCGAGCCGGGCTTATCCGGTCATCGTTGGAGAAATCCTTCATGGCAATGCCCAGGACTGCCAGTTCAGCCTGCCGGGGCGGTACAGTCAGGTTTTTCAGGGCCAGACCAGCCACAAATGCAGGCACACTGTCATTAATCCGCCGGGCGGTAGTCAGGAGGGGCAGTTCCACTCCCATCTCCTCCGCCTTGGGCAATAGATAATACAGGGCATTAGGAAGACAGTACCCTCCCACCCCGGGACCGGGAGTTAACAGGTTCACCCGCTGGTGAGTGTTGGCCACCTTAATCACCTCAAAGATGTCGATCCCCAAACCCCGCGCGAACCGGGCAAACTCCTGACTCATGGCGATGTCCACATCCCGGGATATGTTCTCCATCACCTTGGCGGTCTCGACTACCTCAATCTGGCTGCCCCGGATTATTGGAGCCTTGGTCACAATACTGATGAGATCGTGCGCTCTTTCGGCACTTTCATCATTGATGCCGCTTACAGCGGCCGGCATGTTCTCAAATTCATAAAAGGCCTTGCCCTCGGCTATTCTTTCCGAGGAATAAGCCAGGAAAAAGTCATGTCCCGCTTTCAAACCGGACTGCTCCAGAATGGGCAAAATGACACCCCGGGTGGTGCCTGGAATCAAGGTGCTGCGTATTATGACCAAGTCACCCGTTTTTAATCCCTGAGATATGGAACGGCAGACTGTGGTGATGGGTGATAGATCATGTCGCCCATCCTCCACCGGAACCCCCACTGTAACCAGGATGTTATCACATTCACGCATGGCTTCAGTACAATCCAGGGTGGCCTTGAAACGTCCTGAGGCCAGTTCATCGCGTAAAATATCCTGAATACTTCTATCACCGTAAGATTCCAGGTGGTGGGTTATCCCGTTGTTTAATTCCTCAACCAGTGATTTATCTACATCGACTCCTGTGACCTGGCACCCGCGCATGGCGAAACTCAAGGCCAAGGGAAGACCGACGAAACCTAGTCCAAAAATGCAAACTCTTGTCATATTAGTCCTCTCCCCTGCTAAAGTATGTAACTGTTAATCAGGCAAAAGTCGGGGAAAACCAGAACATCTTATTAGTATACTGCCATAGGCTTGGCTTTTGTTACTGAAATCACGCCTGCCAAGCATCATGAACACCTAAGCAAAATCTAGTATCCAGCGACAATGATAACAAGCCAGTTGATATTCGTCAATCATGCTCGAAATAGAGCCCGTTAATGAGGTGCTTTTTTCGGCTTGTATTTCCGAACCCTCATGGCAGGAGTTAGGTCCTTTTTAATGCAGGTATTATCCTCAGCAAGTCATCAATGCAGGTATTAATCCGACGCAGGTAGTTCAGAAGGTTGCACCCAACTTATGTATAATGAAACAGAACACCGTCCGGCATCCTGGTGCAGCTGGGACAGCCATAAATCTACCGTTGCGATAAAGGATTCCGGGCACTGACCGGGTTTAATCTGCCAACCGGTTCGCGATTTTATCCATCATAAAGGCCACCCGGCTTTCCCAGGAGTTCTCCCGGGCCCGGTTAAGGCGGTTTTGCTTCTTTTCCGGGGAGTCGTCAAGGGCCCGTTCAATGGCCGCCAGAAAGCCGTCCGGTCCCTCGCCGAACTCCACTACGGCAGCAAAATTCCTAATTTCCGGCATCGGGACCGAGGCGATAGGCTTGCCCGAAGCCAGGTATTCATAAAACTTCAGGGGGCTGACGGTTTCCGTCAAACGATTGAGTCGAAAGGGATTTAGACAGACATCAAAGCCTTTCAAATACTGGGGCAAAACCTGGCGATCGCGCCTTCCCAAAAAAATCAGATTAGGCAGTCGTTCCAAAGATGATACATCAAGACCTGCACCTACTGGACCCACCATAACCAGCGTCCAATCAGGGCGGCGTCGGGCAATCTGCTGCAGTAGGTCTAGATCAACCCACTCCTTGATCGCTCCGACAAAACCCAGGACCGGTGCGGTCAGATCTACCAGTTCCGGAGCCACCGGGGTGAGCGGGTCATCAGCCTGCATGAAGTGATCGACATCGGCCGCATTGGGCGAGAGGTGTATCTCCCGGCAGAAGGGCTTTTTGTCGCGATAAAGGCCCTGTGCGGTAACAAATACAATATCGGCCCGTCCCAGCAGTTCCCTCTCCATGGCTCGTACCGCCTCGGGGTTGAACCCCTTGTATTCCGAGTGCTCATCCACACAGTCGTATACCAGGAGTTTTTCCCCCAACCTGCCGGCCAGGGGAGCGCTGCTGTGCAGGTAAGTCCAGAGAATCGGGTTGCGCATATCCAGGCGACGGGCTGCTTTTCTGATGGCCCCGGCCAGAATCCGCTGGTTTATCCGGTTGATTTCCGGATAGATGTTGCTGAATGGCGGCATAACCGGCGGGGACAGCAAGAAAATGTTATCATTAAGCTGCCGTATCCCTTCCTTCCAGGACCTCCACTTGCCCCAGCAAGCGGGATCCTTAAAAGGAGAAAGCCATGATATTGGCGGTTCAACATATAGAATCCGGTTGGATACCGGCAGCCGTGACATCACCTGCTGCTTGCGGGTCCACAGCGGCTCCCAGTCCACCGACGAAATGCAGATTATATCCTGATTCTGTAATTCCTTCATAAACCAAACCTCTCCACAGTGGACCTATTTCGGGGACACCATACTAAATTATT
>JBLNCH010000290.1:0-5200 GCA_050260485.1 Bacillota bacterium
GATATAACGGCCAGGACTATGATCTTTCCCAGCAACTGGCTGTTGGCCAGAACCTCTCGCAAGAAATACCTCCAGAGATTGTCTGCTATTTCTTTCGGATTAAACTCCCATTGCCCGGTCATGAAATCGCTAAGCCACTCCCGGACCGAGCGATTTTCTAAATAACCGCTGATCTCCCCGTCAATGGTGCTCTTAAACTGCTCCATTTCCTTCAGATCCAGCCTGTTGACCGTTTCCTGCCAGGGGAGACGGCTTGCCGAAGAATTATGCTCTTCTGCCCGGGCGGTTCCAGGCCAGATGCCCAGGACAATGATCAGAACGGCCAGCCAACACAGAAGTCGTTTCAACCCCTCACCCCTATCTGGGCATAATCTCCATGAGTGACTCCAGAATTGCTATCATTATGGGCAAGGCCAGCACAGCTATTATTATCTTGGCTCCGAACTCAACTTTTTTGGCCACGGCTACCTCCCCGGAATCCCGGCAGATAGCAGCCCCGAATTCAGCCAGGTAGGCCACTCCCAGTATCTTGAGTACCGTTCCCAGAAAGAAGTAGTTGGCTTCTGCCCGGTGTGACAGTTCGGTTATTACCCCAATGATGGCTGACAGCTTGTCGACAACAAAAAGAAAGACGACGGTGACAAAAGCCAGGCTTAAAACCACCGCCATTACCGGCTTTTCCTGGCGTATAATCAGCAAAAATATGGTCGCTACCAGACCCAGCCCTACTATTTGTGCAATATCCACAATGAGCACCTACAGATTAAAGACTGTTCGAACCACGGTGAATAACTGGCTTAACAGCTGAACAACGAGGATCAATACCACCACCACTCCGGCTAACGTCAACATCTGGGCCTGTTCTTCCTTTTGGGCCTGCTTGAGGACAATCCCCAGTATCGAGATCAGGATGCCTATTCCAGCAATCGTGAAAATTATGTCGGTGTTCAATACCTATCCCCCCTAGCTAAATCATCAGGATACTGATTATCAAACCCACCAGGAAGCCTCCGTAGCTCCATATTTTTTTCTCACTATCCTCCTGCCGGCGGGACTTTTCCTCCTGCATTTTTAGCTCCGCACCGGCCTGGCGCAGCATCCTGATCTGATCCGAAACATCAGATGCCCCTATACGGGTTCCGATCAGCCCTACAATTGCTAAATCCTCGGCGGTGAAAACCTGTTGTTCACACAGGTGGTTAATCCCCTGGCTCCAGGCCTCCCGGGCAGGTGTTGACAGGTCTTCCCGCAAGGCTTTGCTGACTTTTTCAAAGAATCCCTTGGCCGGCTCCGATGATACAAGAGCAGTACGTTGGAGAGCCTCCGCCAAAGGATTGCGGGCATAGCTGATCTCTTTTTCCAGAAAGTCGAGAGCCATACGCATCTGTCTTATAGCCCGCGTGCGTTGTGATAGTTGAAACGCCTTTTGCAGTCCCAGCCACCCGGTAACCGAAACGATGAGGCTAACACCGATTATTTTGGCAAGCATATTTACTCCCCTGTCTGCCCCAACCTGACAATCCTTTCCACAGTTCCCGGGCCTTTTCTGCGGGATAGGGCCACAACTACCTGTAAGCTGTGCTGCTTGAATACTTCTTGGATAACCGGCCGCCTCTTCAGATCCTCGAGGGAGCTGGCATGCGCGGTGGTGATTACCCTCACCCCTGCATTGAGACACTCCTCTATGGCCTCGGTATCCTCGTAACGGCCTATCTCATCGGTGACGATGACCTGGGGTGAAAGAGCCCGAATGGCCATCACAATCCCCAGGGCCTTGGGGCATCCTTCCAGGACATCGGTTCTGGGTCCCACATCGAGTTGAGGCTCCCCCTGGAAACACCCGGCGATTTCTGAACGCTCATCAATTATTACCACATTTAATCGGCTTGATAACTGGCGGGCCAGGTCCCGTAAAATAGTAGTCTTGCCGCACTTGGGCGGAGAAATGATCAGGGTGTTATAAGGCAACCCGTGCTCATCGAGAATTTGCCCTACCAGTTTGTCACCACACCCGGGCAGTTCTCGGGCTATCCTGATGTTTAAGCTTGAGAACTCCTTTATGGACCGGATCTGGCCGTTCTCGACAATCGTCTTGCCGGCCAGACCCACCCGGTGTCCTCCTTTTATGGTGATGAAACCCCGCCTTAACTCTTCCTCCAGTGCATAGATTGAGTTGCCGCTGATAGCCGCCAGAGTTCTGGTAATGTCATCTTCTTTAACCAGGTAGCCTTCTTCCGGCAGCCGGGTAAGCTTTCCCGACCCGGTTATGAAGGTTTCACTTTTCATCAGATGAAGGCAGAGTGGTTTGCCCAGACGGAGGCGTATTTCCTCCAATTGGTTTTGATAGGCCGCGGGAAGATTAGTTATAAGTTCCTTTATAGCCGGTGCAAGGTACGGGATTATCTGAGCCTGAAGTTTCTCTGGTATAGCCTGGTTTCTACTCATAGGACCACCCCTTGCTTTAAAAGATATATTGGTAGTCCCACCAATTTATGCACGAATAGGTTTCTAAAGGCCTCAGCATAATTCGCAGGCGATCAAGGCGGCAGGCAATGCAAACAGGGAGACGTTTGGGGGCAGGGTTAGTGGCGGCCAATCCAAGGCCGGCGGTAAATTCCAGTGAGCGAACGTTGGGTCCGAATTGTGCAGCACCCTGCGAAGGTGAAGGTGGAAAGCAGCCGAGCGACAGGAGGTCGCGAGCCCGTCTCTGAGACATGGACGTCGAATAGACGGGGTGCTGCTTTCCAGCGGAACCTGAGCAGCTGGTGCTGCCAATGCAGGACCCAGGTAGCGAGCGGAATTTACCGCCGGCGCTGCGGACGGTACCGGAAAACTTCTCCGTACCAGCCAGTCTGGCCATCACAGCAAGGGCAGGTAAACCTGTCCCTACACATGCAGGCGGTTTACCTTTTTAGCGATGATGGTCTCCAGGTTGCCGCGTCTCTGGAGAATTCCTTCCGCCACCAGGGGACCGGTTTGGGGAGAGAATATGCAGTCGCCGTACTTCTGGTAAACATCCTCGAAAACCGTCACATCCACCAGGCCGTACTCATCTTCCAGCGACATGAAGACGGTCACCCTCCCGCTGCGGGTAGGAGGGCGGTGAGGACGGAAGAGCAGCCCCGCCAGCTTAACCCATTTCCCCTCCGGCAGGGCGGAAAGCTCCCGAACGCTTGTAAAACCCCGGGCGGCCAAATCGTTTCTGATCCGGGCCATGAGGTGTTCCCCGGTAGTAATCCCCAGGATGTCAGACTCCAACAGGTGTTTTTCAGTCTGAGAAAAATCAGGAACCTTCAGGCTCTCCTCCCCACTTGCTGAAAACAGGGAGGCCTCACCCCAGTCATAATCCTTCCTGTGCTGCAGACAGCCGGAGAGCTGGGCTAGCAGGCGGCGCCGGTTGGGGTCAAAAACTTCGAGAGCGCCACACTTTATAAGGTTCTGGAGCTCATCCGCGTTCAGGCTGCTCCTGACCACCAGGTCCAACAGGGAGGTGAACGGCCTGTTCTCCAGGATGCTTGCCAGGCCGCTGCGGCTCAGCCCTTTGACCTGGGAGAGCGAGATACGGATGGAGGGCGGGTCCTGAACAGCCTCAAAACTTTCTCCGCTCAGGTTAATGTGAGGCGGCAGCATCCTTATCCCTCTTCTGCGGGCCTCTCCGCAGATGATACGGGGAGGGTAGTAGCCCATCGGCTGGTTGCTCAGTATGGCGGCGTAAAACTCCACCGGGTAATGGCGCAGCAGGTAGGCGGTTTTGAAGCTGGTGGTGGCGAAGGCTGCTGCATGGCCTTCACAGAAACCGTAGCTGGCATAACCGGCGATACAGGAGAAGATGGTCCGCGCCAGTTCAGGTTCAAAACCGTTGGCCACGGCTTTGGCCATAAAAGTCTCCCCAATCTCCTCCATCGCCTGGTGAGAGCGGGCATGGGTCATGACCCGGCGCAGCTTATCCGCCTCCCCGGGGGAGAAGTTGGCGACCACTGTGGCTATTTCAATAACCTGTTCCTGAAAGAGGATCACCCCGTAGGTTTTGGCCAGTATCGGCTCCAGGACGGGATGAAGATAGGTTACCGGCTCCAGTCCCTGCCGGCGGGCAATATACGGCTCCACCATATTTCCTTTTATGGGGCCCGGCCTGATGATGGCCATACTGGCCACCACATCCTCCATTACACAGGCCCCCAGCCGGGCCTGCAAGGAACGCTGTGCCGGGCTTTCCAACTGGAATACCCCTATGGTTTTTCCGGTATTGATCATCCGGTAGGTTTCAGGATCATCGAGCGGTATCTTATCGTAATTCAGAGAGCCGCCATTCCGGTGGATGGAGACCATGGTATCCTCTATCGCGGACATGGTGCGCAGGGAAAGCAGGTCCAGCTTGATCAGCCCCAGGTCCTCCACATCATCCTTGTCAAACTGGGTTATTACCATCCCCTTAGCGGCCTGCTGCAGCGGGGTCAGCTCGTTAAGCGGCTCCCGGCTGACCACCAGCCCTCCCAGATGCGTTCCCAGAAAGCGCGGGAACCCGGCCACCTTCTGGCAGAGATCCAGCAGCAGCTCGAACTTCTTCCGGTCCAGTCCGCTATCCCGCAGCTCAGGAAGCCGGGGCAAAACCTCCTTAATCTGGTCAGCATGAATATGGGGCAGCTTTTTGGCCAGGTAGTCAAGTTCTGTCTCAGGCAGTCCCAGGGCCTTGCCAATATCCCGCAAAGCTGACCTGGCCTGAAAGGTATTATAGGTACAGACGCTGGCCACCTTATCCCGGCCGTATTTGCGGTAAACGTAGTCCGCCACCCGGTCGCGGTAACGGGCGTCAAAATCCAGGTCAATATCCGGTTTCTCGCCTCTCTCCAGGCTCATGAACCTCTCGAAGAGCAGCCCCCTTTCCAGGGCATCCACCTCAGTTATGCCCAGGCAGTAGGCGACCACCGAATCGGCGGCCGACCCCCGCCCGGCATAGCGAATACCCTGAGAACGGGCATACTGCACGATATCCCATACCACCAGGAAATAGTCCGCATAACCCAGGGTATTGATGATAACCAGCTCATGCTCCAGTCGCTCCCGCAATACCGGACTGATCCTCTGGTATTTCCGGTAAGCCCCCTGGTAGGTAAGCTCCCGGAGCAGGGCTTCCGGCTTTTGCCCAGGCGGAAGCTCAAAGGCCGGAAAATGAGGTGAATCGAGTTCCAGAGCCGGCTCG
>JBLNCH010000291.1:0-3178 GCA_050260485.1 Bacillota bacterium
ATCGGCCACCGGGACCTTAAAGATTTCCGAAGCAGTGCGGGCATGGATATCAATCCCCGCCTCAAACGTCTCAATCAAGGTCGGGTCCCCCGAAACGTGCGCCAGGACCCGGAGATCAATCTGCGAGTAGTCAGCGCTCAGGAGCAGCCACTCTCTTTGCGAGGTGGTGAAAGCCTTCCTAATCCGCCGTCCCTCTGCCATCCGAATCGGGATGTTCTGCAGGTTGGGTTCGGCACTTGACAGCCTCCCGGTAGCCGTGACCGCCTGTTTGAAAATCGTGTGCACCCGTCCGGTCTCAGGATGGATGTAGTTCGGTAGCGCATCCACGTAGGTGGACTTCAATTTGACGAGCTGGCGGTAATCCATGATCAGCGCGATGATCGGGTGGTGATCGTAGAGCTGTTCCAGAACCGCTGCATTTGTCGAGTGCCCGGTTTTCGTCTTTTTCAACGCCGGTAGTCCCAACTCATCGAACAGCACGTGTCCCAACTGCCGGGTAGAGTTGATATTGAACTCCTTCCCGGCCAGCTCATAGATGCTGGCCTCGGTCATCTCCAGGCGCTCACCAAGCTCACGGGATATGGCGGCCAGGGTTTCACCATCCACTTTGACTCCGGCCAACTCCATCTCCGCAAGCACCCGGGATAAAGGCAACTCAACCTCACGGTACAGCTTTAGTATCTCCGGATCACACTTCTCCAACAAGAAGTTGTGAAAATTTATGATCTCCGCTACCGCTTTCTCCGGGGCCGTGTCCTGCTCCACCACCCTCCCCCAGTAGTGGAAGAGGTGTTCCTGCAGACTCTCCCCTTCAAAAGACGGATCCACGACATAGGAAAGCAGCAGTGTATCCCCCGCGACCCCCTGCAGTTTAATTCCCTGCCGGGCCAGGATCACCATGGCCTGCTTCGCGTTGTGCAGGTATTTCTGTACCCGTTCGTCCTCCATAATCGGCCGCAATAGTCCGATATCCCGGCCTGACAATACGTAGGCACCATCCCGCCACCACAGGTAGGTCTCAATTACCTCAGCCCACATGGGGTGATGCGGGTTTACAACCGGGAAAACCGCCAGGGAATCTCCCGGCTCGACCTGGTCCCTTATTTCACGGAAATCGCGTACCGCCAGCTTGGTCTCTTCTTCTACGGTCCCTAATTCCTTGGCAAAGGTGACAAACTCCAGCTCCTGATAAAGCTCCAGTAACCGCGATTTCTGGGGATGATCATAGCGGAAATCTTCCAAATGACAGGGTATATCAAGATCAGTCACGATAGTCCCCAGGGTGCGGCTTAAAAAAGCCTGCTCCCGGTGCTCAACCAGCAGTTTTCTGATTCGCTCCGGGGTAACCTCTTCGATACGCCGGTAGAGTTCTTCCAGACTGCCGAAGTCCTTAATCAGCTTAATAGCGGTCTTTTTACCGATTCCCGGGACCCCGGGAATATTGTCTGAAGCATCCCCCATTAAACCCTTAACATCCACCAAGCGCTGGGGATAAACCTCCCACTTCTCCATCACCAGTTCATCGGTGTACTTCTCCGTCTCCGAAATCCCCTTGCGGGTAAGCAGTATATCAACCCCGCGCTTTGCCAGCTGCAAGGCGTCCTGGTCACCGGTGACAATTAAGCAGGGAACCCCCTTCTCCCAGGTACGGACACTCAGAGTTCCGATAAGATCATCAGCCTCGTAACCCTCAATCTCCATATAGGTTATATCAAGACACTTTAGGATCTCCTTCAAAATGCTGAACTGCTCCCGCAGCTCAGGAGGAGTTGGCTGTCGGTGGGCCTTGTATTCGGCAAATTCATCCGTGCGCAGGGTAACCCGGCTCTTGTCAAAAGCCACTACCAGGTAAGCCGGGTTGTAATCCTTAATGACCTTAAACAACATGGTGAGGAAGCCATAGATTGCGTTCGTAAAAACTCCCTTTTTGGTGCGCAGGAGCGGCAAGGCAAAAAATGCTCGGTAAACCAGGCTGTTTCCGTCGATAAGTACCAGCAATTCTTCTTTCAAATCAAGCACCATCCCTATATTTATCCTATGAAAATTCAATGGGCAGGATCAAAATCCTGCCCATGTCGATATTTCTGATATTAAGGTGCCCGCGGTTTAGTGATTGGGCTCTTCGGTTATCATCACATTTACCGCGACCAGTTTGGTTTGGGCTTCCAGTTCTGCTATCTTATCCTCCAGGTAAGATTTCTCAAACAACATGGCTTGGAGTTTGTTGCTCTCGTCAGCGTCAAGTTCCTCCAGACCCTGCAACCTGCTGATCTCCGCTTCAACTTCACCCAGACGTTTTTTCAGGTTCTTATACTCCTCTGTTACATCCTGTGTACCGTGCATAGGTTGTGTCAAGCATCCTAAGGAATCAACCCCGGTAACAATGCTGCCTACTTTCTCCGGTGTTACCCGCAAGGTCATGACCTTGGAAACCCCGGCCATGAGTTGGGTCCCGGATGTCTCCACCTGGACGCCATTGGCCTCCGCCAGATCCATCAGGCTGTCAGCAATCTCATCGGTCTCAACCGCCGACAGCTGCAGGTTAACCGTTTTTATGAGCATCGGTTTAACAACCTCTTCGGTCCGATTCGCATTTGCGGGTTCATTATTTTCGGGTACAACCGCCACCTGTTGCGGCTGCCGGTTATTAACCTGTTTGGGCGGTTTCTTTTCCCCTTCCTGCCCCGGTTGCTGCAAATTGAGTGCTGTATGCATCTGCAGTTTCTTTTCCGCTAGAAACTTTTCGATATTACTCCTCAATTCGCTGTCCTGAGGCGTGAAGACCTGCGGTATCTTCTCAAAAAAGCTGGCTACCATGGGATAAGGCACCAGACTGCTGGCGTAGATTCCGATAATCAGTGCAATACTGGCTACGGAAGCGACCAGCCACCCTGAGGTATAACTGACCAGACGGTTTTGGCGGCTTTTAGTGCTAAAGGGCGCAACCTTCTCCTGCTGTAAACGCTCATGAAGCCTGTTCATGAAATCAGAAGGAGCCTCACGTTTCTCCATACCCCGTATTCGATTGACAGCATGCTGCAATTCCGCCAGTTCCTTACGGCAGGACTCACAAGCGGCCAGATGCTCTTCTATCCTGGTCTTTTCTTCATCGGATAAAACCAGGTCAATATAAGGAGATAACAGTTCCCTGACATTCTGGCATCTCATAGCACGCACT
>JBLNCH010000292.1:0-3387 GCA_050260485.1 Bacillota bacterium
TGTCCTGTTTGTATAACCGGGAGTCAAAGCTGATTGAGGCGTTGAAGTTATCCACCAGTTCCGAGGTATTCTTGTTAAAGCGTCCTCCCCAGAGTTTCATGCCGCATTCCTCTTTTCCGCAAATAGTTTTTTACCGACATCCCTGAAGGTGTTCCTGGCAGTTCAGTTGTTTAATCCGGAAGACATCGCCTTCGACCTCTACCACGCTGATAGCCGCGTTATGGTGATAGTACTTCCTGAAGCAGCTTAAATCCTCTCCATGGAGGTGGCAGCCTAAAACCATTAAGGCCCCACCGTGAGTGGCAATTACCACGGTATCCTCCGGATGTGCCTGAATAATCTGATTGAACCCCTGTACCACCCGTTCAGCAAACTCCGTAATATGGTCCCCCCTTGATATGTCAGCATTTACAGGGTCTGTTAGCCAGGTGCGGTAGGCGTCCTCACCGAATCGGTCCTTTATCTCCTGGGCGGTTAAACCTTCCCAATCCCCAAAGTTTATCTCCCCGAGTTCAGGGATAACCTTGACCGGAAGCCCGTGAGGAGACGCGATGATTTCAGCCGTCTCGCGGGCGCGGATCAAATTGCTGGAATAAACCGCCTTGATATCCTCGTTTCGTAGTCTTTCTGCCACCATCCGGGCTTCCCGGCGCCCCTGATCACTCAAGGGTATATCGATTGTGCCCTGATATCTACCTTCGGCGTTCCAGATCGTAGACCCATGTCTAACCAGGATTAAACGCAATTTGTGCTCCTCCGTTCAACAGTTGAAGGTCTGCTTATACAAATCCAACTCAGGATGATTATAACATAACCGTAACATCTTAAGCCGTCCCGCCAAAAGTACTGGAATATTCCTGAATATAACCCGGCTCATAAATAAATCATTTTTAATGCAAACTTTTATTAACCCTTCTGGAAAGGAGGTGAATCCGTGGAAAAGATCAGCCGTGTATCCGATCCAATCAGCCGGGTTAAGTGTGTAGTCGATTCCTGTTACTACTACCAGAGCGGAGACCGGTGTGTAGCAGAAAGGATCGAGGTTAAACCACCCAACTCCTCAAGCACCGAAGAGACGGACTGCAATACCTTTAGACCCAAAAGAAGCATGTAATACTCAGAGGCAGGCCTGGTCAGGCCTGCCTCTAATTAATCCGGCGTCTTATAATATCCGCTGGACGGGAGCCTGTCACCCATCTTACCCCTGTTCATCCATACCTTTCAGGATATACGGACTTAATTCCGTCTCTATCTCGGGATTTTCCGGTCTTATTACAGGCATTACCTGTCCCTTGCGCAGAAAAACGCTATACCCGCGTGTAATGTAAAAGCCGTCATGGGGAGCAGTCTCTCCCGGTTTAAGCTGCATCATGATGACCCTCCTTCGTAATTTTAAAACTAGTATTGCTCTCCAGAAAAACTTTAACTCGTCATGGGACACCAGCCGGTATTCGCTTCCGGTAATTATTGCCTGTGCTGGTCTACCTGTGAGCAATTTTAGAAAAGGCGTTTCAGCGATAATTATGGTTGCCGGAGCCTGTGTATCATCAGCATGTCGATCCAGCGCTTCCATTGTGTTTCCGGGCGTATTTTTGATATTAACCAGTAGAACTTAGTACATCGGTTGCTGGCTATCGCTAGAGAAAACAGTAAATTGCTATAATTAAAAAGGTTCATGTAGTCATTATTATTGAAATTGGAGGTGTCGGAAATTAAAGCATTATTTCTTCGCGATGGTTTGAAATTATCCCTGGAAGAGACGGAAAAGCCTACTATTCAAGACGGCCATGACATGATAGTAAAGGTCACTGCCGCTTCGATCTGTGGGAGTGACCTTCATTTTGTCACGGGCGAGGTTCCAATGACCCCTAATTTTATAATTGGTCATGAGGGTGTCGGAATTGTTGAGGAAGTTGGTCCTTATGTTAAGAATTTTAAGCCGGGGGACCGGGTCTGTATCCCCGGTGGAGTAGCTTGTGGCACCTGTCCTGAGTGTCGGGCAGGGAGATTCTATGCATGTGAAAAAGACCTGATGTTCGGCGCCGGTAAGAACAAAGGGGACCTTCCCGGTGTGCAGGCTGAATACACCCGGATTCCCTACGCCGACATCAGTGTAGTTAAGATTCCGGACAGTGTATCGTTTAAGCAGGCACTGATGGTCGGAGATGTACTTTCCACCGGTTATATTGGCGTTACCTATCGCCCTCCACAACCAGGTGATGATATCGTCGTTTTTGGAGCAGGTCCGGTAGGATTATGTGCCGTGGCCTCGGCCAAGCTGTTCAGTCCCGCCCGCCTTATTGCGGTTGATCTGGAGGATTACCGTCTGGAGATGGCTCTAAAGATGGGAGCCACTCACGTCATCAATGCCAGGAAGACAAAAGCTGCCCGGGAGATAAGAGGCATGACCAACGGGGTGGGGGTACAGCTCTCTATTGATGCAGTGGCTACTCCGCAAACCATTGACGACTGCCTGGCATGTACTGCCAAAGGCGGTTTCATCTCCATGATCGGTATGAGTCCTTTCCATGTTAACGTTGCCCTTCTGAAAATGTTCTACAAGAACCTGACCATGGTATCGGGCTATACCTCACTGCATGAGATGAGCCGTCTGCTCAAACTGATCGAATTCGGCAAGCTGGATGTCACCCCGCTGATCACCCATGAGGTAACTTTGAGCAACATCCTGGAAGGCTACCGGATCTTCGGTGAACGCCTGGATAACTGTATCAAGGTTATGGTGGTTCCTGATTAATGTCGATCGGATCAGGTGAAGAGAGGGACCCGGATGACAAAAAAGTATCCCGTATCACTGAGCGGTACGGGATACCCGTTTTTTTTTAGAATCATAAGCCAATGGTGAATTAATACTTGAGGTTGTCAGTGTGAAGTTTGGTTTTAAAAAACTTTTGTCTTAAGATCTGGGAATCACGAGTATTTGCCGTGGTTAGGATGAAAATGTGTTAAAGCTCCCTTTGTCTGTTCAACCCTACCCGGCCTTATTCTTCACGTTTCTTTTCATCATGGCCTGGACCTTGAGCGGCAGACCAAAGAGGTTGATAAAGCCTTCGGCATCCTTATGCGAGTAGATATCGTCTTCCCCAAAGGTTGCCAGTTCCGGGTTGTATAACGAATAGGGCGACATTGCTCCTACCGGGATGCAGTTTCCTTTATAGAGCTTCAGTCTGACCCGTCCAGTTACGTTCTCCTGAGTTTTATCAATAAAGGCGTCCAGGCTCTCTTTGAGCTGTGAATACCAGTTCCCGTCGTAGACCAGCTCGGCGTACTGGATGGCCACCTGTTCCTTGAAGTGCAAGGTGCGGCGCTCCAAAGTGAGATATTCCAGTTCGCGATGTGCCAGGTATAATACGGTTCCTCCCGGGCACT
>JBLNCH010000293.1:0-2752 GCA_050260485.1 Bacillota bacterium
AACGTCGCTCACTCGCAAGCCGGCGAATATGTGATTCTGCATATCGACGAATCTTCATGCACTCGCTCTTAATTTTCACACAGTCTGACGATTCTCTTGTTTGTTTCCCTTGGTTTGTTTAATCAATTGATTCCAGACCAGGTCACAGGCCCATCTTCAATAGGTTGGACGGGTTAAGGGCAAAAGCACAAAACTGTTTACAAACCCGTATATCAAGAATGGCTTTTAAAGCAGTTCACAAGCGGTACCAGGCAAAATTCATGTCGGTGGTTCATGCATATTTACCGCCAGGCACCCTAAGCCTAACGTATCTTTATCGGGAAAATTGGGCTGGATGCGATCGTAAGAATCGTAACAATTCCCCGAAAAGGTGTGATCTTGTGTCTTCCTTTCATTACCGAAAAAATGTTTCTTCAGCCTGCTTAATCATTCCTTGACGAAGCAGACGTTCCAGATGTTTTCTTACCTGCATTTGCTCCCATGCCATGATCCAATCGTCCACCAGGAACCGACGACCATAGAACATACCCAGTTCAGTCAGTTCATGTAAAGTATGGGGAATCGACAATGCGGACAGAATTAATTCATCACGATGATCAATGATTCCCAGGTATAATTCCAGTTTTTGTTTGAATTCCTTCTTGGTCAGGGTACCAAGTTCGTGGCCGGTTACGAAAGCATCTGCATCCAATTCGCCAAGGTTACGGGCAGAATTGATAAAGGCGTCAATATCACTGTCTCTTCCGGCATACCAGGGTCCAAAAGCCGTCAGGTCGATGTCTCCCGTATATACAAGACCCTGCTCGGGGAAGTAGAAGCAGCTAAACCCCCCGGTATGTCCGGGAGCGCCGACTACCGTCATCTTTGTAGTCCCAAAATCAAAAGTATCTCCCCACTGGTAGGTTCCATCCAGCCTTGCCGTCGAAAGCCACCACTCGTGGCGGTTTTGCGGGCTGTACGGGCTCTGAGCAGTATTTGGCTCCTTTATGCGTTCTAACCACCCATCCGTCCATTCCTCACCGAAACAATCTACCATTCCCAGCCTGCGTGCTAATTCCTTTTTATCCACAAAGCATGGGGAATCAATCTCGTTAATTAATAACCTTGCTTCAGGAAACATGTAATTGTAAGCGATATGATCAAAATGGTAGTGCGTGTTTAGTACCAGTTCGATATTGAACCTGGATTTCAGATCCAGGATTGTTTTCTTCCCGGCACCGGGATCAACTATGGTGCAGACCTCATCAACTATGAGGATAGAGCTATTAAACGGAAAACGCGATCCGTTTTCCCCCGGAACCACCATTATTTTTCCATAATGCAATGCTTTACTTCCCCTCTAAACATAATCGCAAGATAATATTAAATATGAATCAGACTGAATCCTCTACTGGCATCCCGAATTTGTAATCCCGGTAGCAATGTCCATCAGTCCTCATCATGCACCCTTCCACTTTAGGTTCAACCGTAAACTTCAAACCGAACTCTTCGAACCAACCTTCCAGTCTGTCGAAAATCCCGCACCGATAACCGTCAATAACCCCTAATTTCTTTACCCCATCATAGGCAAAGCATTGATGCCAGGTAACTCGGAGGGTTCCGTCCTTCAGGAACTCGGTTTCGCCTTTCATAAAATCAGCTCTAATTACACCGAACATATCATTAAAAACGTTTTGAAAACCGACAAAAGAATGCAGGTCGTCTTCCGAATACCCCAATGATTTCAATAACCGCCGGGCTTCAACGGCAGCCATGGTTCTCACCGCTGCCTTATTAATTTTATTGGTCTTTTCAATGCCAAAATCCTGCAGACAATGAAAGAACCACATGGCATCGTGAGTCATCCAGCATTTACATAGGAGGTCTCGCACCTCTTTTTTATCAAGCTTTTCCAAAGGGTTCATCAATATCTCCTCCTTCAAGTCTGCTCTCTCGGGCAGCCTCCCGGCAATTTCATTTTCGTATAGCTCGCCAAGCCCCTTCTGCTATTTCACTGATCGCAGTATCAGGGTTAACAGGACAAGGGTGACTAACGATTTGACGCGCATACTCTTGACAGGGACCGAGAATCAGGGCAATGTAGAGTTCCACGGGGAGACTGCGTACTGCTCCGGCAATATGCTGTTTTCGGAAGAAGTCACCTATTCCCTGCGCAAATCTTTTATTGGCGGCACAGATCGTCTGTTCGGCATCAGCCATAAATCCGGCATTACGCATCTGAAAAAGGTAGCGCGACCAATCGGCCCGTACCGTTACCCAGTTCAGGTGGTACCTGACCATGGCCCAAATCCCATCTCGTGCGCTGGCGGCCATCTCCAAAGTCTCCAACATACCCTCTTGATAATCGAGAATCCCTTGCACATACACAGCCATAGCTAGTTGCTCTTTGCTTTTAAAATGATAGTAAATACTGCCGGTGCTGGCCCCCGAACGTATTCGGATATCCTCGACAGTCGTGTTTACATACCCCTTCTCACTAAAGCATTTTAAAGCGGTTTCTATAATGTGCCTTCTACGCTCTTCGCTACCTCTGTTCCTTCTTGGCTTTATTACCCTCTTCACCCCCTAAGTGAAATGATTTTCTAGAATTATATTCTAGAACTGTTTTTTAATCAAGAAGCAGCATACAGGGGTGTTGTTAGTCAGCGATAATGTCATGGTATAAGTCGTCAGGGAAAATGTCATCCCCCCAAAATAATATAATGGGAGGATGAAAGTAGAAATGAGCAAACAAGAAGCCAGAAAAGTAACC
>JBLNCH010000294.1:0-7562 GCA_050260485.1 Bacillota bacterium
CTCCAATCAGGTAGAGAATGAGGTCCTTGGAAAAGACTCCCGGGGGCAGTTGTCCATTAAGCACGAATTTAAAGGTTTCGGGAACCTTAAACCACAGTTTTCCGGAGATAATCCCCGCTGCCAGGTCGGTGGAACCAACCCCGGTGGAAAAGGCGTTTATGGCTCCGTAAGTACAGGTATGGCTGTCGGCCCCGATAACCAGCGAACCGGGAACAACATGGCCCCTTTCCGGCACCAGCTGATGACAGACCCCTTCCCCGATGTCATAAAGCGTTATCTGATAACGGTCGGCAAAATCACGCATCTTCTTGTGAAGGGCAGAAACCCCTTCCAGTGGACTGGGGGAGCTATGGTCAATAACCATGGCTACCCGCGCCGGATCAAAAGGCTGACGGCCTCCCATTTCCTCAAAGGCCTGAATCGCCAGGGGTGAGGTTCCATCCTGCCCCATAATATAATCCAGATCAGCTATCACAATATCATTGGCTTTGGCATCAATACCTGACTTTATCGACAGGATTTTTTCGGCTATTGTCTTGCCCAATTTTACTTCCCTCTCCCCTTCATATAATTCTCGTACAGAGCTGCCAGTTCTTTATCAAACAAAGGCCTTTTCAGATCAATAGCCGCTGACCGGACTAACGCCAGCAGATCCTTGGCCTGCTCATCGGTTAGGGTTATCTCATACTCGATAAATTTGGCCTTTAAGGCATTGGTTCCCGAGTGCTTGCCAATCACTATCTGCCGTTCCAGTCCCACTTCCTGTGGTGAAAAGGCCTCATAGTTCAGGGGGTTCTTAAGAACACCGTCTCCGTGGATTCCGGATTCGTGAGCAAAGATATTCGTTCCTACAATCGGATGAGCCGGGGACAGGGTTCTTCCTGAAGCATTGGCCACGTATTCCGCTACTTCACGGAACATCTCGGTTTTAAATTTCAGGTCCAAACCAATAAGGTATTTTAATCCCATTACCACCTCCTGCAGGGAAGCGTTTCCTGCTCTTTCTCCCAGACCGTTTACCGTCACCCCTACATATTTGGCACCAGCGTAGACCCCGGCTAAAGAGTTGGCGGTGGCCAGTCCAAAATCGTTGTGCGTATGCATCTCGATATCCAGACCCACTGCATTTACCAGGGTGCTGATCTTGCGGTAGGTGGTCAAGGGATCAAGGATCCCCACGGTGTCACAGAAGCGGAGACGATCAGCCCCGCAGTGCTTGGCAGTCAGCGCAAACTCCACCAGAAAATCCATATTGGAACGGGAAGCATCCTCGCCATTGACGGATACATACAATCCATGATCCTTGGCAAACTTGACCGCGTCTGCCATGCGCCGAAGGACATCCTCCCGGGTTGTCTGCAGCTTATACTCTATGTGAATATCCGAGGTTGAGATGGATATGGCAACCGCATCAACACCACACTCAATTGATTGCTTGATATCATTGATTACTGCACGATTCCAGGCCATAATGCTGGCCCTAAGTCCCATGTCAACAATCTCGCGAATACATTTCTTCTCATCGCCACCCATCACGGGAATACCTGCCTCAATCTGATCTACCCCAAGCTCATCGAGATACCTGGCGATTCTGATCTTTTCTTCATTTGAAAACACAACTCCGGCGGTCTGCTCCCCGTCGCGTAAGGTAGTGTCAACTATGTTGACCTTGGCACCTTCCTCCAAAAACCACTCTTTTCCTAAATGACTGGTTGGCAATCTATTCCACTCCTTTCCCCCTAACAGAGTTCGGCATTATTTTTACAGACCATGATACGAATGTTTAACTGGTTAATTACGCTGGCAGCGGCAACATTACTTGGTTAAACGCAGGTCCGATTTTTGAATTATAGCATTAATTCATATCTTCGCACAGATACAGTTGCTTCCTGCCGGGCCAATTGAATAAGGATTCCCATCGAAATAATGATAATCGTTTTAACGAGTAGTCCATGACCCGTTAAACTGACCATTCCCGGATTCAAGCGAAAAGGATTATCGGCGAGATAGCTCCTCCTTAAGGAGTCGGTTGACCATTTCCGGGTTGGCTTTGCCTTTACTGACCTTCATAACCTGACCCACCAGGAAACCAAGGGCCTTGCCCTTACCGTTCTTGAAGTCTTCTACCACCTTCGGGTTCCCTTCGACGACCTCTTTAACTATGGCGCGTATCGCCGATTCATCAGATATCTGCACTAAACCCCGGTCTTGCACAATTTTATCCGGTGAGTCACCGGTGGTGAACATCTCCTCAAAAACCACCTTGCCGATTTTACCACTGATAGTCCCTTGCTCCAAGAGCTTAAGCATCTGAGCCAGAGACGAAGGTGTTACCTTACAATCCTTGATTTCCATGTTGTTCTGGTTGAGAAGCCTGGTCAGTTCACCCATAACCCAGTTGGCTACCACTTTGGGTTCGCTGTATTCAGCAACACAGGCATCAAAGAAGTCCAGGATATCCTTGGACGTCGTAAGCAGAGCTGCGTCATAGGGCGGTAAGTTGTATGTCTTAATCAGTCGCTCGCGGGCTTGATCCGGGAGCTCCGGGAGAGTTTCTCGCACCCTTTCAATCCAATCCTGACCAATTACTATGGGGGTCAGGTCGGGATCCGGGAAGTAACGGTAGTCCTGGGCCTCTTCCTTGGAACGCATACTTAAGGTTACCTGCCTGTCCTCATCCCAGGTCCGGGTTTCCTGAATCAGCTGCCCCCCCTCCTCCAGGACCTCAATCTGCCTATTAATCTCATATTCTGCGGCCCGCTCCAGAGCCCGGAAGGAATTCAGGTTCTTAATCTCAGCCCTGGTCCCCAGTTTTGCCTGCCCCCTGGGTCTGACTGATATGTTGGCATCGCACCGCAGTGACCCCTCTTCCATCTTACAGTCTGAAACCCCGAGAAACAGGAGAATCGAGCGCAGTTTTTCCAGGTACATGCGGGCCTCCTGGGGTGACCGCATGTCGGGTTCGGAAACGATCTCCAGCAGCGGGGTCCCGGCGCGGTTCAAGTCGACCAGAGAGTAAGGAGTAGTCATTATGTTACCTTGATGAACCAGTTTTCCCGCATCCTCTTCCATATGAACCCGGTTAATGCCGATAGTTTTTTTAATTCCCCCGACTTCAATCTCCAGGCTGCCTGCAGTAGCGATTGGGAAGTCAAGCTGCGATATCTGAAAGTTGTTCGGAAGATCCGGATAAAAATAGTTTTTGCGGTCAAACCTGCAGTAATCGGCTATTCTACAGTTCAGTGCCAGCCCGGTTTTAATAGCATACTCCACCAATCCCCGGTTAAGAACCGGTATCGTGCCGGGCATTCCCAGACAACCGGGACATACATGGCTGTTGGGCGAGGCTCCAAAGGAAATTCCGCAGCTGCAAAAAGCTTTGGTATTGGTTTTGAGTTCTGCATGCACTTCCAGGCCTATTACCGCTTCATATTTTTCAGCAGTCATTATCTATACCTCCAGTACGGGTGTGCGTAAATGGTAATCAGTGGCCTGCTCAAAAGCGTAGGCCGCCTTAAGGAGGGTTGCCTCTGCAAGCGGTCGGCCCATAAGCTGCAGTCCTACTGGCAGGTCATCCACTATCCCCCCGGGAATAGAGATGGCCGGAATTCCGGCCAGGCTGGCCGGTATAGTGAGTATGTCGGACAGGTCTTCGCCGTTTACTCCAAGTTTATGGGCTGTAGAAACCGTTGTCGGTGTAATCAGAAGATCATACTTTTCAAAAGCCTGGTCAAAGTCCTCTCTAATCAGGCGTCTCACTTTCATGGCCTTGAGGTAGTAGGCGTCATAACAGCCCTTGCTCAGGACATGAGTCCCCAGGAGAATTTTGCGCTTCACCTCCGGTCCGAAGCCCCGGGCCCGGGAATTACTCATCATCTCCGCGATATCCTGTGCGTCTTCGTCACGGTAACCATACCTGACCCCATCAAAGCGGGCCATGCTGGAACTGTTTTCCGCTGAAGCGATTATCTGAAAGACGGGGCAGGCGTACTTGGTATGAGGAAGACTGGTTTCTTCCACCACCGCCCCCAGTTCTTCATACTTTAACAGAGCTTTTTTAACTGCATTCCTAACAGCTTCATCAACCTCATTGTGCAAATACTCCCGGGGAAAACCGATCTTCATTCCCTTTATATCGGTTTGCAGACAGCTCAGGTAATCAGGTACCTCTGCCTGAAGACTGTTGGAATCCGAAGGGTCGTAACCACAGATGGCGTTCATCACCAGAGCACAATCGGTTACGTTCCTGGTCACCGTTCCCACCTGATCCATGGAAGAAGCAAAGGTCACCAGACCGTAACGTGAGACTCTGCCGTAGGTAGGTTTCATCCCCACTACCCCACAGTATGCAGCAGGCTGCCTTATGGAACCACCGGTATCAGAACCCAGTGCGTAAAACACCTCCCCGGCGGCCACTGCGGCGGCTGCGCCCCCGGAAGAGCCTCCGGGAACCCGCGTCAGGTCCCAGGGATTGCGGGTAGGATAAAAAGCTGAACTTTCGGTGGAACGGCCCATGGCAAACTCATCCATGTTCATTTTGCCCACCATTACAGCTCCGGCTGTTTTGAGCAGGTTTACCACCGTCGCATCATACGGGGGGACAAATTCTGCCAGCATCTTCGAGGCACAGGTGGTCTTAACTCCTTGGGTGCAGAGGTTATCCTGGATACCGCAGGGGATACCCGCCAGACCAGTGATCTCACCCTGATGATCAAGATCCATCGCGGTTTCTCTGGCTCTTTCCAGGGTAAGAGTAGTAAAGGCCCTGATTTTATGTTCAACCTGGTTTATCCGCTCTAAGATGGATTCCAGGACTTCCTGCGCTTTAATTTCCCGCCGGGCCAACATTTCTCCGGTTTTTTGAGCGGTTAACTGATAGAGCTTCACCGGACTTCCTCCTTACAATAATCTTGGTACCTTGAATTTTGCCTCCTCGTAAGAAGGGGCGTTGGCCATAGCTTCATCATTTGAGAGCGAGGGGCGTACTATGTCATCTCGCATCACGTTATAAAGAGGCAGGACATAGATGAGCGGTTCAACCTCATCGGTAGTCACTTCATCAAGTATCCCGGCAGAATTCAGAATAGAGTTCAGATGTTCAGCGAAGGACTTTTTTTCTTCTGGGGTGAGTTTAATGCGGGCCAGAATGGCCAGGCGTTCAATATCTTTATCAATAAGAAACAAAGGCCTTTCCTCGCTTTCCCAAATCTTCATGCACAGTATTATATCAGAAAGGCCAGACCGGTTGCTAGAATCTAGTGAAAAAGCCCTTCAGGATAGGGTAACAGCAGGCTCTTCAAAGGGCGGGACCGCAAGACTACGACACAAGGTTGTAAACCTGAAATACAAAACCCGCCTACGCAGGTGGAAGATCGCACCTCCTCTTCCCGCATGAAAAAGATGTCCCGGCCGTCGATAACACCTTACCACCATCACCTTTGAGAAACCGGTTAGTTAAACTGCGTTGAACCTCCCCTAACGTTTTATATCGGATTTCATAATGAAGATGGCAGCTTATCAAAGCGTGGTTGCCATTAATCATCGGATTTAATAAAATCATGTAAAACCTGGTCTTTTTTTGGTTGTCTGGCAGTTGATAATTCGGGAGGGGGGTTGTTTATGACGTTAGCTTCCGCCGTCGAGCTTCTCAGGCTGGCACCCTTTGGTTATGCTCATTATCAATTGGTGTTTGATGATCAAAGTAAGGCAATTGATATGATATTTCGCGATGTTAATCCGTTTTTTGAAAGGATGACCAGATTAAACCGCGAAACAATCCTGGGAAAAAGAGTGACGGAAATCATTCCCGAAATAAGATCCTCCGATTTTGATTGGATCGCTGTTTATGGCGCCGTATCCAAAACCGGACAGAAAAAGGAGTTTACACGCTATTTTGAGTGTTTGCGACGTTGGTATAAAATTACGGCCTTTTCGCAGGAAAAGGGGTATTGTACAGCAATCTTCCAGGATATCACATCGGAAATAGAGAACCTGAAGCTCCTGGAAAACCAGAAGACAAGAATAGAATCGCTCTTAAGGGACCTGGAAATCATTTTTAACAGCACGCATGATGCAATATTCTTGGTAGAAGTAGAAAATGGCGAGTTCCGTTACATAAGAAACAATGTGGCACACCAGAAATTGACGGGCTTAACGGATATAAAAGGTTAAACTCCGGTGGATATATTCGGTGAAGAGGCCGCAAAGATATCGATCGAGAATTATCAGAGATGTGTAAGTGCCGGAGAAGCGATTACTTATGAGGACAACTTTTTCTTCCCCACCGGGGAAAAGATCCGGCTGACTACCCTTACGCCGGTGTTTGAGCAGGGAAAGGTACAGTATCTGGTTGGTTTCAGTAAGGACATCACCCAGCAAAAGCAGGCTGAAAAGGAAAGAAATCAACTTCTGCTGCGCCTAAAGAGCATGTTTACTGAACATACCGCCATTATGCTCCTTATTGAACCAACAACTGGCCGGATTGTGGATACCAACCCCGCTGCCTGCGATTTTTACGGCTATTCACATGAAGAATTAACGGCTCTCTGTATTCAGGATATCAACATGCTCCCCAAAGAAGAAGTGGAACGGTTCCGTCTGATGGCGTTAAAGGAAAAACAGCGATACTTTATTTTTCCACATCGCTTGAAAAACGGTGAGATAAGGCTGGTGGATGTTTATACCTGCCCAATTGTGCAGGATGGAGAGCCCTTGCTGTTTTCTATCATTTTCGATGTAACCGATCGGGAGAAATACAGAGAAGACCTGTATCGCGAAAAGGAATTGATGCGCACCACCCTTATTTCTATTGGTGATGGGGTGGTTACAACCGACCTGGAAGGCAGGATAACTGCTTTGAACAGGGAAGCCGAAAAAATCACAGGTTGGACCAATGAAGAAGCAAAAAATCGGCCTTTCACAGATGTCTTTGTACTCAGAGGTGAAGAAACAGGTCAGGAGGTTGACAATCCCATCTCCAAAGTCTTGCAGACCGGAAAAATTACCGGTTTAGCCAATCATACAGTATTGGTTAATAAAGAAGGGCGTATGATACCGATTGCTGACAGTGCCGCCCCGATAAAGGACGAGCAAGAGCAGACATTGGGTATAGTAATGGTTTTCCGCGATGTCAGCATCGAAAAAGAACACCAGCAACAAATCCTTTATCTTAGTTATCATGACCACCTCACCGGGCTTTACAATCGCAGGTTCATCGAAGAAGAAATGATACGACTGGACACCTCATGCCAATTTCCCATCGCTGTGATTATGGGTGATGTGAACGGTCTCAAACTTACCAATGATGTGTTTGGCCACCAGGCGGGGGACCAACTTCTCAAAAGCATGGCCGAGGTATTGCAGGAAAGCTGCCGGCCTGGTGACATTATTGCTCGCTGGGGTGGAGACGAGTTTCTTATCATGCTGCCTCACACCACAGCGGCACAGGCACAAGAGATAATGGAAAGGATTACCGCCCGCTGTCGTGCCAAAAACGTCGGGGATATGAATCTGAACGTTTCCCTGGGCTGTGCGGTTAAGACCAGTGAGGACGAAAGCCTGGT
>JBLNCH010000295.1:0-3945 GCA_050260485.1 Bacillota bacterium
GCAATGTATTGCGCCAATTCAGGCAAAGATTCCCTGGCTAACCGCAAAGCTCTCAGGGCAGCTTTTTGAATATCGGGTCCATTGTCCATCAAGCGCCTGCTATCCAAGTGAATTTCGCCGACTATATCCCCGGTTTTTGCCGCCAACCGACCATCGCCCGCGTATAGACTCGGGCCGTTATAAACGGCTTTTGACAAACGCAGAAAATTGGTGGAGTTAATCCGTTCGATATGATATATCCGGCTAAAACAGCATTCCCATTTCTCCCACAAAGCAAAGATTAACCTGCGCCGCCAAGACCAGTCCGGGAATTCCAGTTTGACCAGTGGAAGCTTTTGTATCTCCACAACTTCCCGGCAGATAATTTTCAAGGCCTCAACCGTGTTTTTCGGAGCGCCTGTTTCTCCTCCCGCATCATGTAAAACTATTATTGAACCCTCTTTAGCCTTCCTTAGAACACGCGATGCTATTTGTTCCGGACTGCGCCGGACATGCCAGTCATGTCCTTCCACATTCCACAGAACCGCCTGTTTCTTACGGATTTTTATCCATAACCATGTGGCCAGATTAAAAGTCCCCCACGGTGGGCGAACCCATTGCACAGGTTCTCCTGTTAATTTCTCGATGGTTGTTATACATTCTTCCCATTCGCGCCACGTTTCAAAAGGGAACATGAACCAGGCGTACCTGTGACGCATGGAATGGCCCCCAATTTGGTGGCCTTTTTCCCGGATTTCTCTAATTAAATCAGGATACCTGGCGGCATTCTCTCCGGTCACAAAAAAAACCGCCGGGACCCGGTATTGCTCTAAAACATCAAGTATTTTGGGCGTCGTTTCGGGGTCCGGACCATCGTCAAACGTAATCGCAATACCCGGCGAATACTGACGCTTCCTGCTGCCGATACCCAAACGGTGTAAAAACAAATCAGGTATGATAGTGTACAGAGAGCCGGAAAATGTCACAAAAAACAGCACATAGTAAATCCAATTCATTTTACTACCCCTTGCTGGTTTCATTTCCCTCTATCAACATATCCTTACGGTTTTCTTTAATCAACTTTTCAATATTGCTAAAGGCATAAAAAGCTGCCATGGCAGTCAGGAAAAGAGCGCTTGCATAAAACGGCGCCTGGCGCCCGAGAGCATCCCATACCTTGCCGCCGATATAAGCTCCGGATGCAGTTCCCATACCTTCAATAGTCATAAAAACCGCCCACATTGTCCCCCGTTTTTCCGGTGAAACCGCTCTGGCCATGAGCCCGTTCCATGCCGGAAGGATAATAGCGTACGAAATCCCAAGAAAAGCTCCAACAATCAAAATCATAATCACTGCCTTTTGTATTGAGAGGAGGACCAAACAAATGGCAGCTAAAAGAAACCCACCCGCAAGCGGCCATTTAACGCCAAGCCGGTCTACAAATTTGCCTGCAGGCACCAGGAGCAAAACAGTAAAAATTCCTCCCCCAATAAGCAAATAGTTGAGTTGGCTTGGATTCAAGCCAAATTCCTGCCTGGCATAGATAGCAAGAACCGGCATCAGTATTCCGATAGACAAGGTTTGAACAAACATTCCCGGATAAAGAGCTTTGAGGGTAATCAATTCCCTGCATAATTCTTTTAAAAAAACCGATGGATACAAAGGTTTTTGCACGACAATTCGCGGAGGTTCCGTAACAACTGTTATTAAAAAGGCAATTGCCAGTATCCCAAAAATTATAAAGAAAGCAATTCCGTAAGATTTTCCAACTACCAAATTGAGAACCACCGGCCCTACTCCTGTTCCAACCAACCAGGCAATAAATACTTTGCTGAGTGTTTCACCTATTTGCCGGCTCGGCATCTTTGCCGCCACTCCGGAAATCACCGCCGGCCATACCGGGGAAACGCCGAACCCAAACAGCGCCGCACCCAATATAAAGGTAAAGGCGTTCCAGTGAAAATAGATGAGCAAGACCCCCGCACACGAAATAACAATCCCTGAAGCTACCAAACCTTTTCCGCCAAACCGGTCGACCAGCCACCCGGCCGGAAGCCTGATAGCGTTATCAAACAAATAATGCAGGGAAATTGCCGTTCCAATTACCCCAAGGCCAAATCCTGCCGCATATTGCCCGTAAAACGGCAATAGGCTAAAAACAAGCGCTCCGCGTACAAATTCAAGTAAACCAAGGACAAATAAAGGGGACATCTAATCACCCGGTCTTTTCTTTGTTCAGAACTTCATTAGCCAAAGACAACATGTACTCTACCGCCCGTTCCGCAGCACGGCCCGGTATAGTCTGGGCTGCCGCCAGGCGCATCTTTGCCAACTCCTGTGGCTGTTCCAGCAAGGATTGTATAATGCGCACCAGTTTTTCCTGAGTTTCAGCAACTTTTCCGGCGCCAATTTTACTCAGGAAAACAGCATTTTCCTCTTCCTGACCGGGTATAGGCCTGAATATAACCAATGGCAGCCGCTTGGTCAATGCCTCCGAAACGGTCAGGCCCCCTGCTTTTGTAATGATTAAATCTGCTGCTGTCATCAGTTCTTCAACATTAGTCACAAAGCCAAAGCGAACAATTGGGTTGAGGGCTTTGGCAACAATATCATCGAGAGACTTATATAACTTTTCGTCTTGACCGCAAACCACAATTGTCTGCACAGGCCATTGCACATTGGCAAAAAACTTACACAGTTCCTTTAATCTGTTCAGAACACCGTAGGCTCCTCCCATTATAAGCAGAGTATGGCGGTCGGAACACAGCCCCAGACTTGAGATAATCTCTGTTTTGTTCAGATGGCGTTCAAAACCGGAGCTTACCGGAATTCCCGTTATCCTTACACGGCCCGGATTTATCCCTCTCGCGACCAATCCATCGTACACTTCCTTACAACCCACAATATACAAGTCCACACCCTGGTGAATCCATTGGCTGTGAACGACATAATCAGTCACTACGGTTACGAGCGGAACATGCAGTTTCCCTTTTAACCTCAGTTGCGACAGAACTCCCGCAACTGTCGGGTATGTGCAAATAATGAGATGGGGTTGCAATAAGCCAATTATTTTTTGAAACTCGGACCGTCCCATGCTGTTTAAGAAACGCTGAAGCAAAGAATCCGGTGAAATCTTTGCGGTACCATGGTAGAACCTTCCCCACAGCTTTGGAGAATGCTTGATCAGGCCGATATAAGTATTTTTCAATATATTGTTGAATGTCTTGCTTAAAAATTCCCCACAATCCAGGTGGGTAATCTCAGCGTTGGGCTGTTTTTTACGTATTGCCTCAATCACTGCTTCTGCAGCCCTTAAATGTCCGGCGCCAAACGTAGCCGAAAAAACAAGCACCCGCAAGTTATTCATTGTTAAAACCCTCCCGAAGCATTTTCCTCCAATGCCTGCAGTTAATGCTGTTTATTTTTCCACCGCACAAGATAAACAATAAAAATCAACAATAAGCCAGAAAATACCATTAAATCAGTTTTATACAGGTAAGACTGCAGGTCGTTCCACCTGTCTGTAAACACATAACCCAGGTATACCAAAGCAAAGTTCCAGGGTAAAACGCCAAAAAGGGAATACAGGCTGAACCTGATAAAATTCATTCGGGCGATACCGGCCGGCAGAGAAATAAACGTCCTCACCCCGGGCAGCATCCGGGATATGAACACAGTTATTTCACCCTTTTGGTTAAACCACGTATCCGCCCTGTTTAGGTGTTTTTTAGACAGGAATATATATTTACCGTATTTTTTAATTAACGGCCGGCCGCCAAATTTGCCAATAAAATATGCTAACCAGCTGCCCGACAAATTTGCCAAAGCTGCTGCCAGCGTTGCTTCCAACATGTTCAGTTTGCCCTGCGCCACCAGGTAACCTGCGTAGGGCATTACTATTTCACTGGGTACCGGAATACAGGCGCTTTCCAGGGTCATCGCAATGTAAATGGCGATAATACTATA
>JBLNCH010000296.1:0-6634 GCA_050260485.1 Bacillota bacterium
CCAGGTGATAGAAGGTTTCGGGTCCTACTATCCCGTCGACACGAATATTAGCAGCCTTTTGCAGGTTCATTACGGCTTGTTGGGTGAGAGGGCCGAAGATGCCATCCAGTTTTCCCGAGTAATAACCAAGCTCCTTAAGATGTCTTTGCAGCCAGTAGACATCATAGCCCTGATTGCGGTCCCAGCGTCCACGGCGCAGAGATCTTCCTCCCATTCTGGCGTGCTCATAGAGCTTGTAAAAGGTCCTCGGTCCTACTATGCCATCGGCAACCAGGTCTGCATCTCTCTGAAACAATTCAACTGCCTGCTCTGTATTCTCGTCAAAATAGCCGGTGGCCGGCCTGCCCAGTGCATGGGCAAAATCCCGCGCCAAGGATGCCAGCCGGTTCTGGAGCACCCATACGTCATGTCCACTGCTGCCCTTGGAAAGGGTTCGGGAGCCGAAAACCTGCCCGCCTGGCGGCAGGTAAGGCCTGATTAGAATGCCCAGAAATAAAAATGTGTTCGGCCCAACTATTCCATCCATCGTCAGTTTGAAATAACGCTGAAACTTTTTGACTGCCGCCTCCGTTTCCGGTCCAAAGATACCATCAATTGCGATCCGTGAACCCATCGGGTCCGGCAGATTGTTCAGAAGATGCTGCAGTAATTCTACATCGGTACCCTCCATACCCCGCATTAGATTACGGCTTCCGAGATAATTAGCCATACATTTCCCCTCATTAACAGTATTTAGTTCATGTTATGCGAATACCAACAGGATGGTTAAAATCTGCTATCAGAGTCCATATAATGGCGAAATGCGCCAGGAGGCCGGTTATCCGGCCAGAGGAAGAGGACTCAGGTGTTAAATTGCCGATCCCGTCCGAATTCAGGCCTGCTTTGATACCCGGTTAGAAAATAATAGAATGGTAGTAAGAAAGGGGGGGTTAATATGTGTGACACCATGGTAGCGCTCGGACATACCACCAGGGACGGAAAGGTGCTGTTTGCCAAGAACAGCGACCGCCAGCCCAATGAGCCGCATCTCCTGATACATGTACCGCGCAGGCGGTATCGACCCGGCTCCAAGGTCAGGTGTACCTACATTGAAATCGACCAGTGCCAGGAGACCTATGAGGTATTCCTCCTTAAACCGAGCTGGATCTGGGGTTGTGAGATGGGCGCCAATGAATTCGGATTGAACATCGGGAATGAAGCGGTCTTTACCAGGGAGAGGTACGGAGAGCCTGCCCTGACCGGTATGGACATGATCCGGCTGGCCCTGGAACGATGCCGGAGCAGCGACGAGGCCCTGGAGTTTATCATCTCCCTGCTGGGGCGTTACGGGCAGGGGGGAAACTGCGGTTATGAAAAAAAGTTCACCTATCACAACTCCTTCCTCATCGCCGATAAGAGCAAAGCCTGGGTCCTGGAGACAGCCGGCAGATACTGGGCAGCAGAGAAGGTCAAAGGGGTGCGCAGCATATCCAATTGCCTCTCTATCGGGAAGTCTTTCGATATGGCTCATCCGGAACTGGTAAGTCACGCCATAGAAAAGGGCTGGTGCAGATCGGAAGAGGATTTCGACTTTGCCCGCTGTTACAGCGATCCCCTGTTTACCTATTTCAGTGGAGCACGTACCCGGCAGGAAACTACCCAATCCCGGTTGGAGGAAAACCTGGGATCGATCGATACCCGCCTCTTGAGAGATATCCTGCGCTCTCATCACCCTTCGGTAGACGGGCACCAGTATGAGCGGGCTTCCCTGAAAAGCGTCTGCATGCATGGCGGGGCACCGATTGGGGACCATACCACCGGGAGTTATGTAGCCTCCCTGGGAAGCAATTGCACCTACTGGGTCACCGGCAGTTCCACTCCCTGTTTATCGCTCTTCAAGCCCCTCTGGTTGAATATCAAGGAGGGAATTCCCTTCACCGAGGAGAAGACGGACCGGGCCTTGGACTTCTGGAGGAAGAGGGAGATGCTGCATCGCATGGTCATCGCCCACCAACTGCAGAGCTTGGCGGAGTATTTGGCAGAACGCGACCGCCTTGAGGAATCCTGGATGAGGATGGTCGATTCCATGGACCAGGATCCAGGTAGCTATTCGGAAATGAAACGAATCATGGAACTGGCCTGGGAACAGGAGGAAGACCTCATTGCCAGAACCCTGAAGGAAAGTGAATCCAACCCACCCTGGTGGAAGGGCAATCCGTATCACCGATACTATTGGCGCCGCCAAACCTCCAGGCTGTAGAGCGGGAACGGGGGTCAGGTCCGCTGCCTCATTTCAGTCGGAAAGATCGCAAATGGGGTTGGCATGCTGATAATAATACACCATCCAGCTTTCACGCAGTTTAAATGTGGTCGATACACCATGACATCCGTTTCCCGGATTCTCTCCGTATGGTTGGCGGATTGCAAGGGGAGGGATAAGACTTGAAACGCATAATTGTGGCGCCGGATTCGTTTAAGGAAAGCCTGACCGCGGCTAAGGTTGCGTTTTATATCGCAGAAGGAATCCATAAGGTACTTCCAGAAGCCGAAGTCATTCAGATTCCGCTGTCGGACGGCGGTGAAGGGCTGATTGATGCCCTGGTATCAGGGACTGGCGGCAGATTTATCAGCAGGAAGGTAACTGGTCCCCTGGGCGAAGAGGTAACTGCCAGGTTTGGCATTCTGGGGGATAACCGGACAGCAGTGATTGAGATGGCAGAAGCCTCGGGACTGGCCCTGGTTCCCCGGGAACGCCGCAACCCGATGGTTACCACCACCTATGGAACCGGAGAACTGATCAAAGCCGCGCTGGACCTGCGCTGCCGGCGAATGATTGTCGGCATCGGGGGCAGCGCTACTAATGACGGCGGCAGCGGCATGGCGGAGGCTCTGGGGGTTAGACTCCTAGATGCCGATGGACACGTAATTGGCCGAGGTGCAGAAGGATTGCTGCGACTCAGCTCCATTGATATGTCGGCTGTCGATCCCCGGCTTTCGCAGACAGAAATCCTGGTAGCCTGCGATGTTACGAACCCCCTCTACGGTCCAACTGGTGCGTCGTTTGTTTACGGCCCGCAGAAGGGAGCCAGCCCCGAAATGCTGCCGGTTATGGATCAGGCCCTCTTCAACTTGGCCCGGGTAATAAAACGGGACTTAAATCTCGAGGTTGAGGGAATTGCCGGGGCCGGAGCGGCCGGCGGGTTAGGGGCCGGGTTGATGGCCTTTGCCGGGGGAAAGCTATGCTCCGGATTGAGAATGGTCTTGGAGATACTGGATTTTGAAAGCAGACTGGCCGGGGGAGTTGACTTGGTGATCACTGGTGAAGGGCAGATCAACGATCAGACCCTGTTCGGCAAGGTTCCGGCAGGGGTGGCTAGCCTGGCGAAAAAGTACGACCTGCCGGTACTGGCGATAGTAGGCTCAATTGGACCCGGGGCCGAGAAGGTCTATGAGGCTGGCATCGATGCTATCATGAGCATAACCCCCGGTCCGATAAACCTTGACGAGGCTATGACCCGCGCCGGAGAACTGGTTTCCGATGCAACCGCCCGTGTCATGAGAATGATAATGCTGGGAAACCGAAGATAGGTGTCAATGGGACGGTTCTGAAGCAAACAAGAGAACTGTCAGACCGTGTGAAAACTGGATATGTTTCGTATTACTATACATGCTATGCATATTCGCCATCATGCGGCTCGCTCCTATGTTCCTCGCCAACATTCCCGCAACTCGTTTTTCTTTGGGCGGGACAGCCGACATCCGCGGCATGGACTCAGAAAAAATTCGTTGGTGGATGTAACGGCTCGTCACAACGTCGCTCACTCGCAAGCCAGCGAATATGTGGATCCTGCAGGTTTACGTATATTTATACTTTCGCACTGAGTTTTCACACGGTCTGCCATCCCCGTGCCTTCATTCTCCCAGTTTAGGGTTGCAGTCGGAGTATCTGCTGTACGATGAAGGCTGCACTGTAGATGGCCAGCTTTTTGGCGAAGGATGATATGTTACCGTAGACAATGACCGGGTAGGTCCATTCCAGCATGGCCACGAGATAGGGGAACACATCATCTTCAAAGATTACCACCGTTTTAGCATATTGTCTTACCCGACAGATCATATGATAGGCTTTCTCCACCTCAGGATCGGAGCCGTGATAGATGAACGGTGGTGTCTGACTCAACGAGCTGACCGCTGCCAGGCCTTGTTCAAATGGCAGCAGGTCCTCCAGGTCCTCTTGGGTTGTTATATTTATCATCTCAAACTTAAATATGGGCTCCAGGCGGGCAAAGTCGGAGACGATATTTCTGGGTCTGGTTTCCGAAAAATCGATAATATACACATTCTGCCGTTCATCCAGCAGGAGATTTTGCATGTTCAGATCTCCGTGGTTGATCCCCGTGTACCAGAGCTGAGTGAATGACCGGCGGAGCGGGAACTCGTGCTTCAGAAAGTGATAAGGATTAGGGAGGGTAATCTCCAGCTCCGGGCATTCGATGGTTTCCGCATCGGCTGAAATACCAAATTCGCGTTCGGCGGCTTCCAACAATCCGGAAAACATTGCTAAAGGATCGTGATCCTTATAAGGCATGATTGTTTCCCAACGAGGCTGGCCGTACCAGGGCTTAAGAATGCGGGTAAAGATGTTGTCAAATAAGGGCAGCAGTTCCTCCACCGGCTTTTCCCGATACAGGTTGGTCAACCAGGTGAGGCTGCTGTCAGGGCCGCTTATCCCCACGAAGTTGTAGCGGATGCCGCTGTAACCACCATAGGTGCTGGTCCCCATGATTGTGGTCGAGTTGTTCAGTATGTATTTTTCCACATACTTCTGGTGGGCTTCGATTTCAACCCTCACCTTATCAGCGGGCCCAAGCTTCAGGACGGTAGGCAGCATACGCCGCCCCGCCTGGTCATAGGCCGTTACCTTAAAAGGCTTGGCGGAGCTGAAACCACCGTGTAAAGGATCCAGGATAACCCTTTGAGCATCAGCATAAAGCCGCCGGGTGATAATTTCCCACTCCATCGGTAAAGGATAATCTCCCAGGACTTCAACCGCCAGCCGCTTCTCTTCCCCAGTGCGGATGGTGCCCGGTGTATACAGCCACAAACGAGCTCTGGTCACTTCCAGATCTTTATTGACTCCCACGATATCCTGTAACACATCAAAATCTGACAGGCGTCGGGAGAGATCTTCGGGATTCCGGATACCATCCCAGTCAGGAATACCGGCCAGTACCCCGTTGCCAATAAAGAACGGCTGACCCAGCCCGGCCCCCCACCTCTCCAGGTAAGATGCCAGGGTTTCCCCGGCCTTCCAGCCGGAACTGCCGTATAGCCCTACAGCAATCATGGTTTGGGGATGGTCCCACCGCCGTTCCGAGGTCCGGTTGTTCAACAACCCGGCAAAGTCCGGGTAATAAAAGCCGTGGCCGGCTTTCGTTTCCAAGAGCATGACAACCCCTGTAAGATCGTAGGTTTTACCCGCTTCCCTGAGTTTTTCGGCAATGAGCTGTTCAAGATCAATCAGCTTTACCGGAGGCCCTTCGCCGAGATCAATCCTTGCCCAGGGATTACCGCTAAAGCCGATGGCCGCGGCAATGTAGGTCATGGTATCCCGGGGTTGATTAGCCACCATAAAGTCAGGCTGATTGTATCCGTCGGCGGGCAAGACTCCGGCTATGCTGCCCAATGAGACAAAAGAACCCAAGCCCTCAAAGGCATTATGATGGTTCGCGCCCAGCGCACCCACCCCGAAAGCTATCCCCAGGTCCTCCATACTGGCCGTCATCAGATGGCTGGCGTTCAGGTCATCAAAGGAGAAAATCCCTGCATGATTCCACAGGTCGAACGAGTTGTCCTGAGTTGACAGAATCTGAAAGGTGCAATCCCGCTCTAAACTCCTGAACCCTTGCAGGCTGCTTTCCATAACCTGTTTCTCCCGGGCCATGGCCATGGCCTCTTCGAGGGTATCCGCCTGCTGGAAAAGCCCCAGCAATCCCGTTGTTTCAAGGACCCATCTTACATCCGGCGATAACCCTACCAGTATGAGGTCGCCCTTTTCCTGCCGCAGCCTCTTTCCCAGTTTGACCAGGGAGCGCAATCCAGCGCTCGACAGGTATGATACCTCCTGGAAATCCAGGGCCCATGGGGATTGCCAATTGGTAAGCTCTTCGATTTTACGGTCAAAAACTTGGGCCCCCAGCCCATCAAAACGCCCGTCGAGGCTGATCAGGGTTAAACCATTTTCTGCGGAAACCGTTACATTAAGCACGTAGTTCCCTCCCCGATAATACTTCGCTCCAAAACCTTACTCCAACATTTTATCCTTTTATCCACAAGCGGTGGGAGAACCTTTCGCCAATTGAATCAGCTACCTTTCATTGTATTAGGAGATCCTGGCGGAGTAAACACGATTACTATCAATGAATACCTTGGCATCCCCGCAGCTCGTTTTTTTTAAGCGGCGCGGCGGGAAGAATGAAAAAATACTCAATAAACCACCGATTAGATTTATAATGGTAAGCAGTATTATATGCAAATAGAGATAAATAAACGGATATACCCAACCGCTTAAATAACCGTGAACGGAGGGGTGATGGTGAGGAAACGCCTCTTTATCGCCAGCATGGCGGTTTATCTCTGCTTAATTCTGGTGGGC
>JBLNCH010000297.1:0-3336 GCA_050260485.1 Bacillota bacterium
AGATTATTTGCTATAACATCCATCCTTAACCGCTGAGCGGTAAGACCTGAGGCACAGATATCTATGCCACTGTTTAGCAAACCCATGCTATGCCCTCCCCCTTATTACGGTTCTCAGTAGATTAAACTCGTCGTTAAGGCACCTGGAAATGGCATCGTAATAAATCTCATTGCTGGTTAGCTTTGCTATTTCCCGATCAATGTCTACGTTGTTCCCGTCATTGCGGATCTGTGTATCATCGGTGGTAACCAAAACCTCTCTCATCCCTGATGAATGACTGAGTTGAATATGTCGACTATCAGTAGCCCTGAGTCGGATAACCTGACCAGGGCGCTGCATGGCGTTTCTTAACTGTTCAGCAAAAGATACTTCCAAGCTCTTATAACCTGGTGTATCAACATTAGCTATATTGGCGGCGATAGCCTTTTGCCGGAGGGCCGAACCGTCCAGGGCCTTTTCCATACCCAACAAAATGGGATTGGTTAGGATATTATTGAGCAATTTACCCCCTCCAATCGACTTTAGTCCTGGTTATTCTATACAATTTAAAAAACTCCTGCAAAAATATGCCGAAATTATTGGTCTTTATTGGTTATTCTGTGTAACCTCCAGAATCCCTGCTAGAAAAAGCCGAAAAAACAAAGAAACTAACCATTAAAGGTTAGTCAGATTATCGACAATAAGCCGTTTTCAGGCCGCGAGGACTGGAAGATGGCGATAATTGCCGATATCTAGTCTTGATTCAATAAAAAAGCCCGTCAACAAGGAACTTTGTCAACAGGCTGACTAACCATTATAAGGTTAGTTTCTAATTTTGATGAACCATAGGTATTTATTTAACTAGCGTTGGATTCAGCAGCTTCGCACCACTGCTCAATCAGTAATTAACGCTTTTCCAATTCTTCAAAAAGGTATTCGTTAAGGACTTTAATGTAGGTCCCCTTCATGCCCAGAGAACGTGATTCTATTACCCCGGCGCTCTCAAATTTACGCAGGGCACTAACGATGACTGACCTGGTTATCCCAACCTTGTCGGCAATACGGCTGGCTACAACAAACCCCTCGTTTCCGTCCAGTTCCGCCATGATATGCTCGATCGCTTCACGTTCCGAATAAGACAGCGTAGCTACCGCCACATGAACTGCAGCTTTGCTTCGTGCCTCCTCCTCAATTCTCTCGGCACGAATCCTCATAATCTCGTTGGCTACCACTGTCGCTCCATACTCTGCCAGGATGATATCTTCCTCGCTGAATGTACCCTCACATTTAACCAGCAGGAATGTCCCCATTCTTCCTGCACCGCCATAAATCGGCACCACAGCAGCCATGCGGTCACCGTGCTCACAGACAACGTTATCAGCCTTGAATATGCAACTCCCCTTCGGCAGAGGGATGTTAACTTCAGTCTCCTGAACATCGAGGAATCTCTGGTTGAATGTACCGGGAAATCTCTCCGAGAACTTGGTTATGGTATCGATATCAACACAATCCTGCCCAGGTTGGAAAGCCCATCCCCGCAGCATGCCCCGTCGACCCAGAATATACACATTGCATTCGAGGTTCACAGCCATCAACATGGCGGCACCTTCAAAATCCGGTTTTTTCGGGTGCACCGGTATCTGCCGCACCATTTTATTTAATTCTCTTGATTTTTCTAATAGACTCTTACCCATTTCTTTACCCCCTATAATATATAACGACTTATTTCATCATCTTCAACAATTCCGGATAACTTCGAAATCACATATTCCCGGTTTATTTCAACCTTAGTCCCTGAGCATTCCGGAGCGTCAAAGAGCAGGTCCTCCATTACTTTTTCCAGGATCGTGTGCAATCTTCTGGCACCTATGTTTTCTGTTCTGCTGTTGACTTCATATGCCATTTCCGCGATATACCCTATCGCTTCAGGTGTAAATTCAACCTTTACATCCTCCGCCGATAACAGAGCCACGTACTGTTTGATCAATGAATTGTCCGGTTCAGTCAAAATCCTTTCAAAATCATCTTTGGACAGACTGTCCAATTCTACACGGATAGGGAACCTCCCCTGTAATTCCGGTATCAGATCCGAGGGTTTACTGGTATGAAACGCTCCGGCCGCAATGAAGAGGATATGATCCGTTTTCACGGCTCCATATTTGGTCATTATAGTCGAACCCTCAACAATCGGCAGGATGTCTCTTTGTACTCCTCCCCGGGAGACATCAGGCCCCCAGGAATTCTCCTTGCCTGCTATTTTATCAATCTCATCAAGAAAGATAATACCATCATTCTCGGCTTTAGTCAGGGCCTCTCTGTTAACCTCATCCATATCTATGAGCTTTTGAGCTTCTTCGGTCACCAAGTACCGCCGGGCTTCAGCCACAGTCATTTTTCGTTTCTTTTTGTTTTTGGGCATCATTCCACCAAACAAATCCTGAAGGTTTATCCCCATTTCCTCAACCCCGGATCCGGAGACTATTTCCAGGAATGATACCGGTTTCTCCACGATATCTATTTCCACCAGCTGCTCTTCAAGCTCAAGTCGTTTTAATTTCTGGGCGATAATTAATCGCTGCTCTTCAATCTCTTTAATACGTGCCTCATAATCCTGGTCATTATCATCATTTTCTCCACTTTGTCCCCACAGTATATCCAAGGGGTTTTTACTCACACGGCTTTTTTTCCGGGGGTGTGGAACCAGGTAGTTGACCAGTCTTTCCTCTGCCAATTTCTCAGCTTTGTCCTGAACCGATGCCATCTTCTCTTGTTTTACCATGCGAATGGAGGTTTCAACCAGCTCCCGAACCATGGAGTCAACATCGCGACCAACGTATCCGATCTCAGTGAATTTGGTAGCTTCAACCTTTATAAACGGCGCCTGAACCAGACGCACCAGTCTCCTGGCTATCTCGGTCTTGCCTACGCCGGTTGGTCCGATCATGATAATGTTTTTGGGATAAATCTCTTCCCCCAGATCATGGGGAAGTTTTCTCCTGCGGTAGCGATTGCGCAGGGCAATTGCTACCGCCCGTTTGGCCTTAGTCTGTCCAATTATGTAACGATCCAGTTCCCCTACTATCTGCCGGGGGGTTAATCCGTCCACTAAACGCCTCCTATTCTCCGAGTTCTTCCACTGTGATGTTTTGGTTGGTAAAGACACAGATACCGGCTGCTATTTTCAAAGATTCCACGGCAATTTCATGAGCATCAAGTTGAGAATGCAACAGTAATGCACGGGCTGCGGCGAGGGCGTAAGCACCTCCCGACCCAATAGCCAGCACATTGTCATCCGGTTCAATTACCTCTCCGCTGCCAGAAACCAGGAACATCTGATTTTTGTCCATCACCACCAGC
>JBLNCH010000298.1:0-6636 GCA_050260485.1 Bacillota bacterium
CATCAGCGCCAGGTCCTGGGAAATGGCCCACCCCTGCCCCCGCTCTTCAGCCCCGGTTCCGGGATAGGCTCCCGGAGTATCAATAAAACATATAACGGGACGTCTGAACTTTTCAGCCTGACTCATCAGGCGGCAGGCCTTACGATAGCCTTCCGGATGGGACATACCGAAATTTCTGCGGATGTTTTGATTGGTGTCCTTACCCTTTTGGTGACCTATCACCGTTACCGGTATCCCTTCAAACCAGGCCAGCCCTCCCACTACGGCCGGGTCATCCCCGTAGTACCGGTCTCCATGCAGTTCTACAAAGTCCTGAAAAATCTCGGCTATGTAATCCAGAGTAAATGGACGGTCCTGGTGGCGGGCAATCTGGTATATCTGCCATGCAGTAAGATTGCGGTACCTCTCCTCTTTTAGCATGCTTACTCTGGCCTCTAAAGCCTCAATCTCCGAGTCCAGATTCAGGTTCTTTTGGAGGGCGTACGTCTTAAGATCTTCCAGTTTGTTTTTCAGATCCAGGTAATCCTTTTCAAACTCCAGTGGTCGAGTATAGATCACGGTTTTCTCCTTTTGTGGAATCGTAACATCTTGTGCAGAAACCCTTTAAGTTCCTCGCGGTTAACAATCAGGTCAATCATACCGTGGTCGAACAGGAACTCCGATTTTTGAAAGTTCGAAGGCAGTTTCTGGCGTATGGTCTGTTCTATTACCCTGGCCCCGGCAAACCCGATGGTAGCACCCGGTTCCGCTAACACGATATCAGCCAGGGTGGCAAAACTGGCAGTTACGCCACCGGTGGTGGGATGGGTCAAGACCGCTATGTAGAGGAGTCCGCTCTGTGAGAACCGAGAGACGGCGGCGCTGGTTTTGGCCATCTGCATCAGTGAAACCATACCTTCCTGCATTCGGGCACCACCGGAAGCCGTAAACATTACAACCGGAAGCTTGCAGTCCCTAGCGGTTTCAAAGGCACGGGTTATCTTTTCCCCCACGACCAGTCCCATGCTGCCCATCATAAAGCGGCTGTCCATCACCCCGAGCACCACTTCCTCACCGTATATGGCGGCCCTGCCTGTAACCACGGCCTCCTTAAGCCCGGTATTCTGCCGGGCACAGTCAAGTTTTTCCTCATAGCCCGGAAATCCCAGGATGTCACGGGATGTCATACCGGCATCGAACTCAACAAAGCTGTCTTCATCGGTTATAAGCTGTATCCTCTCCCAAGCCCCCAGGGGAAAATGATGTCCACAATCCTGGCAGACCATCAAACTGCGGGCATCATCTTCCAGCGTAGGCTGACTGCCGCAATTAGGACACCTTTCATCAGCCTGCCCTGGGCTTCCGACCTTTGATTCCTGCCGGGGAGGCAGGGTCGCGTATTTGGATCTTGACTTGAAACCAAGTCTATCTTTCAGCATTCAAGACACCTGCCTATCTGATACAGTCTAACCGTTCTTCATCGGTTCCAGTGCGAACATGAATTCTCCTTCAGCCACCAGATTATCATCTACCATGGCCCGTCCCCTGGCCTTGCCAATAAGACCCTTCAGTTTAACGAGTTCGACCTCCAGGAGTAGTTGATCCCCGGGAAGCACCATCCGGCGAAACCTGACACCGTTAATCCCTGCGAAGTAAGCCACCCGGTTACGGTATTCCTCCAGGCTGAGCACGGCACAGGCTCCCACCTGGGCCAGAGCTTCCAGCACCAAGACTCCAGGCATGATGGGATTGCCGGGAAAGTGGCCTTGAAAGAACGGTTCATTGATGGATACATTCTTAACCCCTAAGGCTCTCTTTCCAGGTTCCATTTCAATAATGCGATCTACCAGCAAGAACGGGTAACGATGAGGTATGATATCCTGTATATCTTGGGTGTTTAACACATTCTTCACCTAACCTTTGAACTTGCGGACCACCAGGGCTGCGTTGTGTCCACCAAAACCTAGTGAATCCGAAACGGCGATGTCAACTCTTTGATGCCTGGCCTTATTGGGGACGTAGTCCAGGTCGCAGGCCGGATCCGGTGTTTCGTAATTAATGGTGGGAGGGATGATATCATATTGGCAGGCCAGCACCGCGGCCACAAACTCGATCGCACCCGCTGCTCCCAGCATATGACCTGTAACCCCTTTGGTAGAACTGATCGCCACCCGACTCGCGTGCTTCCCCCAAACCCTTTTTATGGCCTGTGTTTCCATGGCATCGTTAATTTCGGTACTGGTGCCATGAGCATTGATGTAGTCCACTTCCTGAGGGTGTACCCCGGCATCTTCCAGGGCCATGGCAAGAGCGCGGGCTGCACCTTCACCACCCGAGTCCGGCTGGACTATATGAAAGGCATCGGCAGTTGCACCGTACCCAACTACCTCAGCATACACCCTGGCCCCTCTTCGCAGGGCATGCTCCATTTCCTCCAATATCAGGATCGCTGACCCTTCGCCCATAACGAAACCATCCCGGTGAAGATCAAACGGGCGGCTGGCCGCCGTGGGGTTTTCATTGCGAGTCGACATGGCCTTCATGGAGCAGAACCCCGACATACCCAGGGGGGTGATAGAGGCTTCAGCTCCTCCGGTTATCATGGCATCTGCATCCCCCCGCTGAATAAAACGAAAGGCCTCACCGATGGAATTTGTACCGGAAGCACAGGCAGTGATAGTACAGCCGTTGGGGCCTTTAGCCCCCGACATAATCGATATCTGGCCGGAAGCCATATTGGCAATCATCATGGGGATAAGGAACGGGCTCACTGCACCAGTTCCTTTTGTCAACAGAACCTCATGCTGGTTCTCCAGGGTCCCCAGCCCGCCAATACCTGAGCCCACCCACACTCCTATCCGAAAAGCATTCTCAGGCAGGACAGCCAGCTTTGCATCCTCCAATGCCATGCGGGCCGCGGCACAGGCAAACTGCACAAATCTGTCCATGCGGCGGGAATCCTTGCGATTCATGTAATCCGCGGGATTGAAATCCATAACCTGTGCGGCTATCCGGGTGGGGTAGTCGGAAACGTCAAAATGCTCGATAAACCTTATGCCGCTTCTCCCTTCCACCAGGCTATCCCAGAAGGTGGCGATATCATTCCCCACCGGACTGATTACCCCCAGCCCGGTGACAACCACTCTTCTCTTTTCCATCGATCTCCACCTCTACTTTTCCTGCAGCCGTTTTTCCAGGTACTCAACCACATCCTTGACAGTTTTCAGATTTTCTGCAGCTGATTCCGGGATGTGCAGGCCAAACTTGTCCTCCATCTGCATGAGCATTTCCACGATGTCCAGGGAATCAGCTTTCAAATCATCGGTCAAATTGGACTCCAGGTTAATCTCTTCCAGCGGAATATCCAGGACTTCATTGATAATCTCCTTTACACCATCCAATACTGACATCAACACTACCTCCTTAAAATTACAGGATTTGACTTTTTATTGCGGTGCCGCCGAGGAAAGATTACCTTCAACGGCTGGCATCGCTGAGCTTTTTCATAACCTGGCTCAAGCTTCCCGGGTCTTCAACGTTGCCCACAAGCTGATTGGGAGATATTTTCTTGACCAGACCGGATAATGTCTTGCCTGGTCCGGCCTCAATAAAGTAGTCCACCTCGGGTGCCATGTATTCTACTGACTGCTGCCATCTGACCGGGCGGTACAGCTGTCGGGCCAGCCCTTCTTCCAATTCTCCCCGGTTAAACTCACGAGCAGTGACATTGCTGATCACAGGAAAGGCCATCGCCCTCCATGGGATCTTCCCGAGTTCACCTCGGAGTTCTTGGGCGGCCTTCCTCATTAATCCGGAATGTGAGGGTACACTGACGTTGAGGGGGATAAACCGTCCGCCGGCGTCTTTCAGGATCCGGCCCGCTTTCAGGACCGCTGCCTTTTCCCCGGAGATGACCGTTTGCCCCGGGCAATTGTAATTGGCGATACCGACCTCACCGGTCGTGCCCGCCTGGCTACAGGCATCCTCCACCAACTCCGGTTCCAATCCCATGACGGCTGCCATCAGACCCTGGCCCTCAGGAACCGCCTCCTGCATTATCCTGGCGCGTTTGGCAACCAGGCGAACCGCGGATTCAAAGTCGATAGCCCCGGCTGCCACCAGAGCGCTGTATTCTCCAAGGCTCAAGCCAGCCGCCATTTCGGCGATTATGCCTTCTTCTATCAACACGGTCCAAACCGCAATGCTGTGGGTCAGAACCGCCGGCTGGGTTACTTCTGTCCGGTCCAGGTCCGCCTTTTCACCAGCGAAGCAGATGCTGCTTAGCTTTATGCCCAGGGCTTCGTCTGCCCGATCGAATATCTCCCGGGCTGAAGGGAATTCTTTTACCAGTTCCTTGCCCATACCTACATACTGAGATCCCTGGCCGGGAAAAATCACTGCTAATCGTGCCATAGATCCACCCCCAATCCATTCCTAAGCAGGGATTCCGCCTCACGCATGACTCCGGTTATTATCTCATGGGCTGGTTCAATCCGGTTAACCAGACCCGCCACCTGTCCCGCCAGAATGGAGCCGTTTTCAATATCCCCCCGTAAAGCCGCATCCGGGTACTTTCCGGAACCCAGTTGTTCCAGTTCTCCCGCGCTCATGCCCGCCCTCTCCAGGCTCAGAAAATGACGGACAAAGCGGTTGCGGATAGCTCGCACCGGGTGGGAGGTGGTTACTCCACAGACCTCCGTATCCCGGTCCTTGGCTTTAATAATCTTCTCCTTGTAAGCGGGATGCGCGGGACATTCCTCAGCACAGACAAACCGGGTCCCCATTTGAACCCCTTCCGCCCCCAGGGCCAGAGCTGCTACCAATCCTCGGCCATCGGCAATACCACCGGCGGCGATTACCGGGATGTCTACCGCATCAACTATCATCGGCACCAGGCACATGGTAGTCATATCCCCTACATGACCGCCTGATTCCATGCCTTCCGCAATAAGGGCGTCGGCTCCCTGCCTCGCCAGGCGGCGGGCCAAAGCCACCGAGGCTACCACCGGGATCACCTTAATACCTCGTTCCTTGAAGTATGGCATATACTTGCCCGGGTTACCCGCACCGGTAGTGACCACCGGTATATTCTCACGTAAGACCAGCTCGATGTTCTCTTCAATATGCGGTGAAACCAGAACCAGGTTAACCCCAAACGGCTTATTGGTCACCTGACGGGCCTGGTCTATTTCATTTTTTAACCAACCCGGATCCGCGGTGCCGGCACCGATTATTCCCAGACCCCCGGCCTCCGAAACAGCTCCGGCCAGTTTTCCGGTGGCAATCCAGGCCATGGCTCCTTGAAGCAGAGGGTACTTAATCTTAAGCATCTCTGTAATCCTGGTCCTAATCATCCCTTCACCTCCCCCATCGTACCAGGGCTGAACCCATGGTCAGCCCCGCACCAAACCCGACCATCAACAACAGTTGACCGGGATGAATCAACTGATCATCGACCGCCTCGGCCACCGCCAGCGGAATACAGGCTGCAGACATGTTTCCGTATCGTTCAATATTGACGAGCATCTTTTCCCAGGGAATCTTCATGCGCTTCACCGCGGTCTGTAGAATCCGAAGATTAGCCTGGTGAAAGATAAAATGGTCCACCTCATTGATGCTGATACCTGCAGGCTCTAACACCCGTGCCACGCAATCCGGTATGGTGGTTACTGCGAAACGGAAAACCTCATTTCCCTGCATGCGAATATAGTGGAGGCGATCATCTACAGTCTGTTGTGAGGCGGGCATTCGTGAACCCCCGGCCGGTATGTACAACAATGACTCCCCGGTACCATCGGCTCCCAGGTAGGTTGAGAGTACGCCGTTCGGCCCGCTGCCCTGACCCAGGACCATGGCCCCGGCTCCATCCCCGAAAAGAACGCAGGTATTACGGTCGGTATAATCGGTGATTCGCGACAGGGTTTCAGCAGCCACCACCAGCGCGTAACGAAAATCACCAGCCGTCAGAAAGCGGTCCGCAACCGTCAGTGCATAAACAAAACCGGTACACCCGGCAGATATATCGAATGCCGCCGCTTTTGAGGCACCCAAACGGGCCTGCAGCAGACAGGCAGTTGAGGGGAACACCATATCCGGAGTCACGGTAGCCACCAGGATCAGATCAAGCTCGCCGGCTTCGATCCCCGATGCACTCAGAGCCTTCTTGGCTGCGGAAAGAGCCAGATCGGATGTGGCCTGGTCCGGAGCACAGATCCGGCGCTCCCGGATTCCGGTTCGGTCTACAATCCATTCGTCACTGGTATCTACCATCAGTTCCAGTTCCCGGTTGTTAAGGATTCGTTCCGGCACGGCATACCCGGTGCCTAAAACCTGAGTTCTTCTGACGCCTTCCACGTCACTTTGATGGACGGTTGCTATGACAATTCACTCCTTATGTCTTCGTAAAAGGTTCACTTTTGTTAAGTACCCATTTAACTAATATTATGAATTATTCGTCATATAGTGAGCAGTTTTGTGCACAATGCAAGAAACACTTAGGGGTTCATTTTTCCTCAATAGTATTATTTTAAATTTAAATCCGGCCGGTTATCGGCATCCATGCGAGCCGCCGGTTTACTTAAACGCCGTGTCTAACGGACCGGGTTTCATCTACCAGTTCCTGCAGCAGGCTATGAACACTCTGTATGCGGTCAACCC
>JBLNCH010000299.1:0-3363 GCA_050260485.1 Bacillota bacterium
CCGGTCAAACGACGGGAAGCCTGGATATGGTAGATATGACCGTCATGTAACGGATTGTATTCAGCAATTATACCGACGACCGACAAGGTGATTCCTCCACGGCAAGATAAATTAATTCTAGCACATAATCGCAGTAATTATTTTCCTCGTCCATCGCTTGTGATAATATTAGCAATGGATGGAACAGGCTGTGCGCCAGCGGTGCCTGGTAGATAATAAAATAAAAAAGGAGGCAATTTATTAAATGACCCTGCTCGAACAGATTAGACAGAAGGCCCAGGAAAAATTCAAAACTATCGTCCTGCCAGAGGGAACCGAAGAACGAACTCTAAAGGCGGTCGAGACCCTGGTTAAGGAGAAAATCGCGAATCCAATCCTAATCGGGGAAGAAGGTGCTGTTAAGGCTAAAGCACAACAGGTTGGTGCGGATATCAGTGGTGTGGAAATCATCAACCCGGCCAAGGCACCATACTATGATGAGTTTGTGGAGAAGTTTTATGAGATGCGCAAAGCCAAGGGCATGACTCCGGAAAAGGCGCAGCAGCTTTTGCTCGATCCCCTGTACTTTGGATCGATGATGGTTAAGTACGGCAAGGCAGATGGTGAAGTGGCCGGAGCCATCAATACCACCGGCGATGTACTTAGACCCGCGTTGCAGATCATCAAAACCGCAAAAGGTATATCCGCAGTCTCCGGGGCATTCATTATGATTGTTCCCAACTGTGAACTTGGCGAAAATGGCATAATGGTCTTTGCCGATTGTGCGGTTACTCCCGTTCCCACTGCGGAACAGCTGGCCGAGTTTGCATTCGCCTCAGCAGAAACCGCTCGCAACCTCTGCGGTATAAAAGAGCCCGTAGTAGGGATGCTTTCTTTTTCAACCAAGGGTAGCGCCAGTCACGAACTGGTTGACAAAGTTGCCCAGGCTACCGAAATCGCCAAGTCCAGATGGCCGGAACTGCTTGTAGACGGAGAATTCCAGGCCGACGCCGCTATGGTTGCCAAGGTGGGACAATCGAAGGCACCAGGTAGTTCTGTGGCCGGAAGATGCAATGTCCTGGTATTTCCGGATCTCCAGGCTGGAAACATCGGCTACAAACTGGTACAAAGACTGGCCAAGGCAGAGGCTATTGGTCCTATCCTTCAGGGAATGGATAAGCCGGTTAATGACCTTTCACGCGGTTGCAGTGTGGAGGATATAATTAACGTCGTTGCCATGACTGCAGTTCGAGCTTAGATTACCTGCCCTCCCGGTTTGTGGGTAAGGAATTCTAGGTCTATCCAGTCGGAGCTTTTATCTGCGTTACATGATGTTGAGGAGGTTATTGAAAAGAATGAAGGTATTGGTAGTAAACTGCGGAAGTTCATCAATTAAATACCAGGTTTTCGACATGACCAACGAAACGGTCCTGGCCAAGGGCCTGCTGGATCGGGTTGGTATTCCGGGAACGGTTTTAAAACACGAACCCACCGGAAAAGATGAGGTAGTAATTAAAAAGGATCAGCCGGATCATACCGCAGGCATGAAGCTGGTATTGGAGGTACTGGTGAATCCCGAATACGGTGTAATTAAGGACATGTCGGAAATCAGTGCAGTCGGCCACCGGGTGGTACACGGTGGAGAGCAATTTGCTGATTCTACGGTAATCGATGACAAAGTAAAACAGGTGGTTCGGGAATGCTTCGATATCGCTCCCCTGCATAACCCACCCAACCTGATGGGGATCGAGGCCTGTCAGGAACTGATGCCCAATGTTCCCCATGTGGCAGTGTTTGACACCGCATTCCACCAGTCAATGAGACCGGAGAACTTTATGTATGCTCTGCCGTATGAAGTTTACGAGAAGTACAAGGTAAGAAGATACGGATTCCATGGGACTTCTCATTTTTACGTTTCCCACCGCGCCGCTGAGATGTTAGGCAAGCCGTTCGAAGAGTGTAAGATAATCACCCTGCACCTGGGCAACGGGGGAAGTATGGCTGCGATCAAGGACGGTCGGGTTGTGGATACCTCAATGGGATTCACCCCGTTGGAAGGTCTGGTAATGGGCACCCGTTGCGGTGATATTGACCCGGCTATCGTCTTCTATCTCATGGAGAAGTTGAACATGAACTCCGATGAGGCCAACAGCTACTTCAATAAGAAGTCAGGCATGCTGGGACTTTCCGGGGTATCCAATGACCTCCGTGACGTAATCGAGGCCGCCGCTTCCGGCAACAAGCGGGCTCAACTGGCACTGGACGTTTATCATACCCGGGTTAAGAGCTATATCGGCAATTATATAGCATTGCTCAATGGCTGTGACTGTCTGGTGTTCACGGCCGGAGTCGGTGAAAACGGTATCGATACCCGTGAAGCCATATGTAAAGACCTTGATTGGCTCGGGATTAAGATGGATCCTGTTAAGAATAAGACCCGGGGTAAAGAGGTCGACGTGGCGGCCGACGATTCCAAGGTTCGCATCTTTATTATACCTACCAACGAGGAACTGGTTATCGCCAGGGATACCAAGCGCCTGTCACAGAAATAACCAAAAAGGCGGGCATCGCCCGCCTTTTTTTTTGGGATATTATGGTGGTAAAGGCTCTTGCACTTTTGCTTCCAACAGGATAATCTCCGGGTACAGGAATTCCGCACCTAGCCGGAAAATGGCCGGGGAAAACTGAATAATTCTTCGGGGTTAAAACTGCCTGAAAGCCCCCCGGTATGCCACCAGGGCTTTCTTGACAATAATAATACTGCCAGACTATAATGAATCTGGCATTTTTACTGGAGTGTTAGGAATGAACATTGATCTATCCTGGCTTAAGCTTCATCCAAAAGACACCGAAGAGTTTCACCTGGAGAAGACCTATGAAAATGTAGAGATACAAAAGGGTGCCCACCTTAAAGATGAGGTGGTCGTTGATCTTGAGGTCACCAATACCGGCCGGCTGATGGTCGGCAAGGGCAAGATCAAGGGCAACCTGGAATTACAGTGTGATCGCTGTCTTAATCCATTCCAGCAACAGGTTGAGATACCTTTTACCGTAGAGTTTTGTTCCGAGGAAAACCGGGCATATTTTAAAAACGATGAGACTTTCGTGTATTTCAGTGAACCCCAGGTGGATATTGAACCTGTCATTCTGGAGAATATCTTACTCAGCTTGCCATTGAGGACCCTGTGTTCTCCGGAATGTAAGGGTCTGTGTTCCATCTGTGGCCAGGATCTGAATCTGGCCGAGTGTCATTGCCAGGAGAAAGAGATGGACCCGCGATGGGAAGTACTGAAAAAAATGCTTTAAAGGGGAAGGAGGGCAATAACGGGAGTACCCCAAAGAAGACAGTCCAAATCCCGGAAAAACAAACGGCGTTCTATCTGG
>JBLNCH010000300.1:0-4268 GCA_050260485.1 Bacillota bacterium
CAATTTTGGGTAGGCTTATGTTACCACGCCTGGCCCTCAATCTTTCATATAATAAACATAGGTATTCACGATCCGGATACAGGCGTTCCAGGTAGTCACGATTCTGGTTCACATCGTCCCGAGAAAACCGCACTATGATCTCCGGTATCCCACCGGTTGTCTGCGCCAACAGGTTCTCAACCTCATACCATCCAAAAGGACAGTTTCCCAGTATCACCTGATCCGCAACCACCGGTGGAAGACCTCCTCCAAAGGTACCATCCCAAAAGATGTTTGCCGGTTGCTGATCCAGAAACTGCCGGCGGATCTTGATCCTTTGCATGATGTCTGTGAGACCTGCTTCTTCCAGATCCCCGGCTTGAGACATCGCGCGTAATGTATTCCTTCTATTAGTGTAAATTATCCTTCGCCCACTGCCAATCTTTTCGGGGACAGTGAACTCGGAAGCTGTCACCAGCATTGGTTCCGGCGTTTCACGCTTGAAAACCTGCCAATCCGCCAAATCCTCATTAAGCAGGTTTTCAGTCGGCCACAGGGCTATCCTGATCATCCCTTGCCCGATATCCCGTTTCTTAACACCATACCGAAAAAAGGCATCGGTGGTCAGGAAAACCTGGTTCCGGCAGCTTCCGAGGTTCTGCAGATTACGCCGCCTGACTGTTTCCGGTAAGCACCCGTGTATCGGTGCCAGGATTCTTTCCGGAAAAAGGCGCTGCAATCCCGTGAGGTGCTTCTCAAGACACCTGAGCGTCGGGTACACCACCAGGATTGGCTTTCCCCTCCTGAGACCATTCTTAATACAGCCTTCCAATCGTTCAAACAGGGACCTGTCATGCTCCGGAATAAGATATGTAAACTCCCCGGGGTTATCGAAACAATCTGATGTTTTCATATCGTAAACCCTCATTTGTACGCGGTCGCGGCCACGGAAACTGTTAATCTCCAGTTCGCATATCACGTCAAAGAGCTGGGTATCCAGGGGCTGTTCCAGGAAGTCAGCCAAACCAAAACCAATCGCTTCCACCGGTTCACCCGTGTGCCCCTGGACCTGTACCCGGAATTTCAGGTGTTCCTTATTCTTACCTACCGCCTGAGGGTTAAGTATGACAGCCGATCGCAATACGAACACCGGAGATGCATTGCCCAGCCCGTAAGGCTCAAGCATTGCAAGCTCCCGGACTAATTCCGTGGTGATCTCCTGAATTTCCAGCTCACCGTCTATCACAATCTGTGATCCGGAGTGCTCATCCCAAAGGCTGGCTGCGACCTCATTCAAAGCCATGCGAAGGGTATCGATCTGTGAACGGTGCACCACCACCCCGGCCGCCTGTTGGTGACCGCCGAACCGTTCCAGATGATCCCGGCATCTATCAAGCGCCGCAAATAGATCAAAGCCGGGGACAGTCCGGCCGGAACCTTTGCCCTGCTCCCCCTCCCAGGAGATTAGCAGGACCGGCCGACCAAGATTTTCAACCAGGCGGGAAGCTACAATTCCCAGCACTCCCTGGTGCCAACCCTCTTGGGCTAAAACCAGAACCTTGTCCCCTTGTGCAGCCCGAAGGGAAGCTTCCGCCTGCGCTTCCTTAAGTATATTCAGCTCAATACCCTGGCGGGTCGTGTTTAAAACCCTCAACTTTTCGGCCAGCATACGGGCCTCCACATCACTCCTGGTCAGCAACAGTTCCACGGCTGAGCCGGCGTCCTCCATCCGACCCGCAGCATTAAGCCGGGGTGCCAGGATAAAACCGAGGTGCCAGTACCGTAATTCACCGCCCTTCAGGCCGGAAGCATCGATAAGCGCCTTGAGCCCTGGGCGCCTGGTTACCCTGAGCCGTTTTATTCCTTCCTTAACCAGTATCCGGTTGTCACCAGTCAGTGGAACAATGTCAGCCACCGTCCCCAATGCCACCAGTTCCAACCACTCCAGAGGGTCTATGCCAGGATAAACCTGGGTCAGAGCTCTCACCAGATAAAAGGCAACCCCTACTCCGGCCAATTCGGAGCATCCGGGGTCGAGTTTGGGATTCACCACCGCTGCGGCAGTGGGCAACAAGGAACCTGGTTGATGGTGATCGGTGACCACTACGTCCATCCCCAATTGGTAAGCCAGTTTAACCTCATCAAGCGATACAATGCCACAGTCAACAGTTATCAGGAGCTGGCATCCCTGGGCATGGATTGACCTGATGGCATCGGAATTTAACCCGTAACCCTCCTGGAAGCGATTAGGTATGTAGTAACCCACTTCTGGCAATAGATTCTCCAAAAACTCTTTAAGGACGGTTACGCTGCAAATGCCGTCCGCATCGTAATCTCCGTAAATAACCACCTTTTCCTGCCGGTCAACGGCTTCCCTGATGCGGCCCACCGCTTCGGCCATCCCGGGTATAGACAGGGGATGGGACAGATAATTGATTTCCGGGTGGAGGAATCGGCGGGCCGTCTCGGGATCAGCCAGGTTTCGTTTTACCAGAAGGTCAGCCAGCACCTGCGATATCTCCAGTTCACTCATAAGGGTTTGAACTTTTTGCTCATGATTTATGGCTGGATTAATCACCGACCATGCCTGATTTCTTCTCATAATTTTTTACTCCCCTGCGACGACAAATAAAAAGACGTCGAAGCGACGCCATGATTTGGTCTGACAAGCTGATCGTAAACCCTTTTCCCCATTGCCGACTCCTTAATCACCGCCAGGCCTGTACTTCGTCTCAATAAAATAGAAGATCACCTGACCGGGTAAGCAATAAATCAATCCCACGGCGAACAAAGCAAAAATCCGGCATCATACACCACCGGAATCTCCGGTCTTCCTCAACACCTGCTGCCGGTTCTTGCTCTTAATCCTCTTTTCCCGGAGCTGCTGCATCTTCTTTAAATGACGAAAACTTTCAACCAGAAAGGTTATCAGAGCCCCGAAAAATGCCGCCAATAGAACCACCAGTGCCAGTGATACCTCCGGTGAGACCCAGGTTATAAACGTTACTTTTACCGGTTGTTGATTCTGAAATACAAAGACCAGCATGGCGATCAAAAAAACCAGGGCACCTATCAGGTAGGATTGCAAGATGAAGCCCCCTTATCTTTGTCTTCGTAATTCATTTTACTGGAGTAACGGATATTCGTCTACAAATCTGCTATTTACCCGGTGGTTAGAATATTTGCGCTTCTTAATTCTTTTCCTCCGCCTTTCTTTCCTCGTCCGGCTCAGCATGAATCAGGACATTCGAGAAGGGCACTTTATCGTTAATCCCCTTTTCAATCTGATCACAGAGGTCGTGGACCTCCTTGATGCTCATCTCAGGTCGCGCGACCAGATGAAGGTCCACGTGACACTCCCTGCCGGCCCTCCTGGTCCGCATGTCATGGTAACTGACATACTCAGAAGCATACTGGTCTAATACTGATTTGATGGACTCTATCTCTCCTTCTGAGAGGGAAGTGTCCATTAAGGGCATAAAGGCCTTCCTGGTCAGGTCGTAGGCTGCCTTCAAAATCAGCATGGCAACCAGGATAGCGGCAATAGGGTCTATGATAGTGTAGCCGGTTAGCTTGATAAGCAACAACCCCAGAAAAACGCCCGCTGATGTATAGACATCGGTTCTCAGGTGCATGGCATCGGCTTCCAGGGCTATGGAATCTGTTTTTTGGGCCACGTACATCAGATACTGGGAAACAGCCAGGTTAAGGATTGCGGAGAAGCCCATAACCCCCAGACCCCAACCAAGGGTCTGGATTTCCACGCCATGAATAATTCTATCAACAGCCTCTTTGATGATCAAAAAAGCAGCCAGAAAGATCAACAAGGCCTCAATAGTTCCTGATACATTCTCTACCTTACCGTGGCCGAAAGGGTGTTCCTTATCGGGCGGCTTACCCGCAGTTTTTACCGCAAACAGGGCTATAAAGGAAGCTAACAGGTCATTGGCTGAGTGAATGGCTTCGGAAATGATGCTGACCGACCCCACAAAGAAACCGGCTAAGAGCTTGCTGATCACCAGCAGTGTATTACTGCCCACCGAAATCCACGCCGCTATCACACGTTTATCCTTCATAAGTTATTCCCCCATAAGCAAGTCTACTCCTGACAGCGAAGCAGGGAGCCTGAGAGTACTGTGATACTATACCGGTGTGGCTGAGAATAACAACAGCCTTGACTTCAAACCCCTTGGCTTCGGAGTATGTCAGGTAAAAAAAGCGGGACCATGAATAGTCCCGCGATTTGAACCGCTGCCCATATATGAGCCCAGCGCCTGGCGCCTGACACA